>CAZVOS010000001.1:0-19485 GCA_964628845.1 uncultured Bacteroidales bacterium
TTTTAGATATTTACTCCGCTGAAGATGAAAGTGATGAAAAAGAACTTAAAATCAAACGCTGCAAAATCGAAAAATCAGACGCCTCAATCAAACTGAAAAGTGGGATAATTGTTTTATTATAAAACAATATAAATATAAGAATAAGTCCTGATAAGAATAATATTAATAAAAATCCACGCCAGATATAAACTCTTATTTTTATAAATTTCCTATATTTGTCTACCAATAATAAAAATAAATAAATAAAAATAAAAATATATGATATTTTTAAATATTTAATATCCGTAAAAAGTGTGATAAAAAAAAATATTAATCCAATAATAAAAAGAACACAGTATCTAATACATAATTGTTTGAAATTTAATAATACAGGGCTTGGTTCTTCTCTTTTCTTAAAAAATGGGAATCTCTTACTAATATTATAGTAATGCTGAAAAAAAATAAATGAAAAAATAGCAATTAAACACATCCAGCCAGCTAAATCAAATTGTCCTATAATAAATATTACTAACAAAAAAATCTTTTCAAAAATATTCTTGTAATTAAATTTTATTCTAAAAAAAACATCTAGCAAGATAAGCAGGACAGGAAAAATAATGGCTTGTATTTTCGATAAAAATGATAAATACCCCATTATAAAAACTAACAAAATCAATAGCAAATTCCGTTCTTTGTGCTTAATGTAATTTATATATAAAAGTAAACCCAATAATAACAAAAAAGTAAATAATAAATCCTTACGTTGCATTACCCATGACACTGTTTCAACACGCATAGGATGAAGGGCAAAAAGAACGACAGTAACAAAAATACCGAGAGTATTAAGTTTGAGTTGTTTACTTAGAAAATAAATCAAGATAACATTCAATAAATGTAATAATAAATTTATTAAATGATAAATCCATGGCTCCAAACCAAAAAAATAATATTCTATAGAAAAACTTAATAAAACCAAACTGATATGACGCTCATGATAAAACATTTGTCGAAAATTTTCCCACGATATCTCTGTTATTAGAGGATTATTTACAATATACATGTAATCATCCCAGTCGAGAAACTCAAATCCTGTTACCCTGCTGAAAGAAACAAATGTTAAAATCAAAATAAAAATTAAAAACAATGTGTCGAACCACTTATATTCAACAATATCATATTTCAATTTTAACATAAAATAGTTGTCTGTTTTAAATTAAAAATCAACTGCAAATGTATATAAAAACAATTTAAAATCAAAAAAACATCACATCCTTCTCCATTCAGCTTAAGCTCTGCCTAAGCTCAACCCCTTCCATTAACAAAATAATTTCCTAAATATATTTATTTTGAACAATTAATTCAAAAAAAAATGCTAATTTTATTTTTTTTAAATCAAACCCTATGAAAAACTATTTTATTATTTTTTGTTTTTTATGTCTTGCTTGCTTTACATATTCTCAAAATCTTATAAACGATACTTTGCAAAAAGATACTTCACAAATTGTTATTATTAATTCTTTTGTTGATACAACAAATACCGATACCATTCCTATTGTTAATACATATGAAATTGATAATTCAGAAAATCAACCTGGTAAACCATTAATGGATACCATTAACGAAAAAAATAATGAAAAATCAAACAGCAATCCTAATGCTAAGGAATTACAAAATTTAAATACGGAAATTAATACCCCATACATTCTTCTGATTGATAGCATTAATACATTTACACCAATTGCCATAGAAAATAATCCTTTAGAAGAAAAAACTAAAGTTACTAACAACGAACACGATAATTTCGATAACGACACCCTCTCTGATTTAAGTTATCCTCCCATTCCTACATCAGTTACTCCCGACACTATAAATGTAACCCAAGGAAATTCACCTCAGTTAATAAATGACTCCATAAAAATTAACTTAAATAACCCCTCTTCATCTAATGAAACACACGAAAATAAAATAACTAAACTCGGTGAGCATGCTCCTGATGTTAACGACCCCAATTATACCCGAAAAAAAGAAGAATGGCTCAAAAAATATCCTCAGGAATATAATGCTGTTAATACGCAAAGCTACAAAAATGATGAAATGGATGAATATAATCTTAGACATTATAACCTCGAACAAATCTTAAAAAACGATTCAGTTCAATATAATATTGAAATTGAAAATATTAAACAATTTGACCCAGATTTCTATAACGAACATCTTAAAAGAATTCAAAATAAATAACGCCCGTTCAGCTTTGGCCCTGCCTAAGCTCAAACTTCTTCTCCGTTCAGCTTTGGCTCTGCCTAAGCTGAACGAATTCTATGAACTTAATCCTTTGATATATAAATATTTACATTATTCTATTTGACTTTTTTAATAATAGTTGATTGAGTAATTGTTTTATATCTTTTTTCTTCCCCCTTTTTTTTAACAAAATATTTTAAAAAAAGCTTGTTTATTGAAAAAATATTTTGTATTTTTATAAGTTGATAAAAAGCTGTTTTTCAATAAATTAATTGTTTTATGATTTTTAATGATCTACATTAGAAATTATTTGACTAAATATTATTATTATGAATATGAAAAAAAATATACACATCAAGTCTGAAAACCTTGTTTTTTTTAAACGTTTTTTTCAAGCTGCTAATAAATTTTTAACAAAATTTACGATAGCATCTCCAAAAAAAACCAACAACACAGCTCATAACTTGTCTGAAAAACTATGGCTTAGTGTTAAAGTAAGCTTGCTCCTGTGCATGTTTGTTTTTTCTATTAATAAAACCAATGCCCAATGTACCAATTGCGCTACCTATTATGGTGGTTATTACTCAACCTCAAGCAGCGCATGGACAACCATATCAACATGTTTATATGGCGGTTATTATGGATATTATACATTAAGCTCCAGCTATATTTATCAGTTTACTACTATTGGCGGTTCTTACGATACACAATTAACACTTTACCCTTCTGGTACATGCTATAGCGGTTCTCTAGCATACAACGACAATTATGGTGGAAGCCAATCTCTAATCTGTTACAGACCAGGCGTTACAAGTGTCAGATTGTTAAACAGCCAGTATTATTGTGCAACCACTTCCTATTGCCATACAGTCAAATGGCGCGCGATACCTTACAATCCTTCAGGATATGCTTCTTCTACTTCAATATGTAGCGGAAGCGCTGTAACTTTATACGAAAACAGCGGTGTTGCTGCAAATAATGATTCATATGTAGATATTCAATGGGCTACAAATTCCTCTTTTAGCCCCTTATTAAGTGCCGATGCCAACAACATAACACAATATCCAACTTCAACTACAACATATTATATGAGATATGCTATCTATGGGCAAACAACCTGGTATTCCGATTATTTCCAGGGCACTGTAAGTGTAACACCACAACCCTCTACACCAGCACAGTTCTCAACCACTTGGTGTGGCGACCAGTACGTTACTGGCAACTTTAACACTACTGTCCCTACATCCACTGGTGCCACTTATTACCGACTGTGCCGCAGTTATGACAACTCCGGCGGTTGCTCTGTCTGGGTTAATAGCGGTACTACTTATTCTGCTGGTCAAACAGTTACCGTTTCTGGCGCCGACCTTCCCTCCGAAAATACATACCGCTATTATATGTGGTATGCTTTTAACGATTGTTTCACAGGGGGTATAGCTGGTAACCAAAATTATGTACGTATGGGCGGGCCTATCGGATGGAAAACATCATACCCCATAAACGCAGGTACTATCGGCAATGGCTGTAATGGCTATACCAGTATTATAAATAATAACCCCGTTAATTGTTATGCAAACACTTACGGGCAGGCAAGTCATGACATTATTTACAAATTTACACTTTCTACAGCCGGCTCTGTAGATATAAGCCACTGTGGCTCTGGGTTCGATACTTACATGTACCTGCTGAACAGCAGTTTAAGTCAATTAGCCAGCAACGATGATAACGGACCCGTTTGTTCTGGCTCTGCAGCATCTATAAGAGCCAACCTCAGTGCAGGCACCTACTATGTCGTATCAGAGGGCTATGGCTCTAATTATGGTAATATTACAACAAAAATTTCATATTCGCCTGCAAGCGCAGGTACGGCATCAGTAAACAAGACTACTGCCTGTAATGGAGCAACAGTTACATTTTCTGCTTCTAATGGGACCTTGGGTACATTCAAGCGATTCGAATATCAATGGAATGGCACAGGGGGTGCCTGGAACAGTTGGGGAACCACTAACCCTTACAACTGGGTTGCAAGCTCTCCAGGTAGTACCCTCTATGTTAGGGCTATCTTTGCTAGTGGAACCTGCGAAGTGGCTTCTTCTAATATTGTTTCAGTATTTGTTGATAATGTTGGGCCTGTTATTAACAACTGTACTGTTAACAGCTCATGTTGGACAACCAACAACTCAAATACATACAACGTAACAGCTACAGCTACCGACCCCAATGGTTTTGGAAGCAGCTACGGCATTATGATACTGATTAATTACCAGGGCTCTAATGCTGGTGCCTACGGCGGATATTATGCCTGGCACCCAACTGCTTATGTATATCCCCTTAACCAGGTTGCTTGCACCGGAGGAGGTTATCTCTCTAAATCCTCTGGATATGGTGATGATAAAGCAACACTTGTGGGCGGCTCTACATCCACTAATGGAAACCAACGTACAGTTACTTTTACGTTAAGACCAAATACAAACTTTCCTGCCCTTGCTCAGAGCGATGTGTCAGTTTATACCATGGACCTTTGCGGCAATGCCACTGGTTGGCAAAATTTTGAAACTAATTTCTCTACAGGCGATAACCCCGGCTCTGTCAGTGGGCCTGCTACTGCTTGTAATGGAACCAATGCCCAATATTCTTACACAACAGGCGAAGGTGCCGTTCAAAGTTTTCAACGTTTCCAATACCAGTGGAACGGCACTGGTGGCTCTTGGACAGACTGGGGTACAACAAATCCCTATAACTGGACAGCCGGTAACCCAGGCAATACACTATATGTCAGAGCAGTTTCTACTATTGGTAACTGTACCTTTTACTCACCAGCTGTCTCTACACTCGTACCTGCTACTTCATCAGGAGGAACAATAAGTGGCGCTACTACACCATGTCCATATTCTACAAATACTTATTCTGTTACCGGCTATTCAAGTGCCAATGGCTTTTCGTGGACAGTGCCAAGCGGAGCTACAATTAATTCCGGACAAGGAACTAGTTCAATAAATGTCACTTTCGGAAATACAAGAGGCAATATAACATGCCAGCTATCTAACTACGGTTGTAATGGCTCAGCTCCGACACTATACATCAATCTCGACCCTACACCCCCCACCTATAGCAGTACCAGCGTTTCTGGAGCCAATTACCAAAGTGGTACTAACTATTTCGTTAAAAATGGTACTACCTTTTATGTTACAATCAATCATGCCGACAATTGTGCCAGCAATACGCAGTACTTCGAACTTACACAACAGCCAAACAACAGCTTTGGCTCATGGAGTTTGCCAAATATAAAATCATATGCGTACCCTTATAATGTGGTGCAAAATAATTACTTCACTTCATTTGCTGATGCTACCTCTGATAACACTCAACTGGATATTCAAAATGCCCAGTGCGTCTCTTCGGGTAATTGCAATACTACGGTAAGTGGTAAATGGAAAGTGGTAGCCGGCTCCGGTGCCAGTACCAGATATCATGCAACTGTTTACATGTACGACCAGATGAGCCAGGGGGTTGGCTATACAGATACAGGTCTCGATATATGGCTCGATAATACTGCCCCATCTACTCCAGGCACGCCATATGTAACTTCCGGTTCAGGAACAAATACACAGACGTGGGCTACCTCAGGTGCTTCCGATGGTGAGTCTGGCGTAAACTCCAGCGGCTTCGAATGGCAATGGAGTTACGACAACACTAACTGGAATACATGGTTTACAGGTGGCACATCAAATACAGGAACATGGGCTTGCAATAACACTGTTTATATAAGGGTAAGAGCTAAAGATAATGTGGGTAACATCGGTAGCTGGTCCGCTGTAGGTGGTCCTGTACCTACTGCACAATCTTCTATTGCCGCCAATGGAGCTACTTCATCACCTTCCACTGTGTGTACCGGCGGCTCTAGCACACTTACTGCCATACTCCCTTCAACAGTTACTGGTGGATTACTCAATTATACTACTTGGACTGTTGGCACTGGCGGTTGCACCGGCTTTAACGTAAATGGTTCAACTTCCGAAAATTCAAGAATAAACGCAACAGACCCATGGGGTAATTCAAAAGTCGTTTGGGAAGCTGTACCCCTTGGTAATAATGATGCTGATGGTGGCTGGAACTCAACTGTAGTACCAATTGACAGATCTAAACTTTACAGATTTTCTGTATGGGTAAACAGAACTGTAATGGGTTCATCAGGAAGATTTTATATGGGTTGTAGCGGTGAGGGCTCAGGTGGAGTTGTTAGATTGTCTGATGGAGCTTTAGACGGCAATCCTTATTTCTGGTACTCTGATTCTCCTCCAAATTCCCAATTGCCACAGAATCAATGGGTGCTTGTTGTTGGGCATGTGTATCAACATTCATATAATGGTTCATCAAATCACCCTCAATCAGGTTTGTATACATCTACTAACGGAAAGATTGGTAATACATATAACGACTATAAATGGGTGTCATCAACTACAGGAACTTATCATAGAACATACCTCTATTATTGCGGCGATGCAAGTGTAAGACAAAGATGGATTTATCCCAGAATAGATTTATGCGATGGTTCTGAACCAACAATAGCACAACTACTTGCGGGCTTCGATGCCAACAGCGGTCTCGGCACCGGCGGCTCATGGAAATGGTACTCAGGAAGCTGCGGTGGCACTGCAATTGGAACGGGTACTTCTTTAGTCGTTAATAACCTTACATCTACTACCAATTATTTCGTTAGAGCCGAAGGCGCATGTAATAATACCGCTTGCCAGCAAACTACAGTTACTGTAACTGCCGACCCATCAGCACCTACCGCCACTAAATCTCCTAATGTGGCTTCCGTTTGTACAGGGCAAACACTTACACTTACAAGTATTGTTGATAATGGCGGTGGTACTGGTACTTGTAATATTGAATACCGCTATTCAACCAATGCAGGTTCTTCTTATACAGCTTGGAGCACCTCTGTGCCTTCTTTCGCAGCAACAGGTACCGACAACAGAATACAAATACGTAAATATTGTAATGGTTCCGGCTGCGACGTGAGCGGCGTTAATACATACACATGGACCGTAGCTGCCGACCCATTGGCTCCAACTGCCACTAAATCTCCCAATGTGGCTACCGTATGTGTCGGACAAACGCTTACTCTTACAGGTGTTACTGATAATGGCGGTGGTACAGGTACTTGTAACATCGAATACAGATATTCCACAAATGCCGGCTCTACTTATACTTCGTGGAGCACTTCTTTACCCTCTTTTGCTGCTACTGGTACTGATAACCGCATACAAATACGTAAAAACTGTAACGGAAACGGTTGCGACATCTCTAGCGTCAATACTTATACATGGGGCGTGGTGGCTGACCCCGCAGCACCTACTGCCACTAAATCTCCTAATCTGGCTACTGTCTGCGTAGGTCAAACATTAACTTTAACAGGTGTAACAGATAACGGCGGTGGTACAGGTACATGTAACATACAGTATTGTTATTCAACAAATGCCGGCTCCACCTACTCAGCTTGGAGTACCACGCTGCCTTCTTTTGCAGCCACCGGCTACGACAACCGTATTAAAATTCGTAAAAATTGTAATGGCTCTGGCTGCGATATAAGTGCAGAAAATACGTATTCATGGTCGGTTGTTACCGAACCTCTTACACCTGCATCTATTTCAGCCACACAAACAACTATTTGTACAGGCGGAAGTACTACTCTGTCCGTTAATGGGGCATTAGTGGCTTATTATCCTTTCTCGAGCAACTTGAATGACGCATCAGGTAATGGATTAAACCTCAGCGGCTCCGGTGGCTCTTTTACTGGTGGCGGCCTCCAGCTTACCAATGCATCTGTATACCAGTCTCCTTCTACAACAGCTTTAAATACTGATTATTATACCATGATATTCGATATGCAATATACAACAGCACAAGATGGCAATTGGAGAAAGATTTTCGGCTTCTCCCCTCCAGGAACCGATAGAAGCCCAGGTATTTGGAGATACCCAAGCTCTATGCAATTACACTGGCGCCATGACCCCGGTAATACAGGTATTGATGAAAGTAAAACATATACTCAGGGTCAATGGTATCATGTGATGGGTGTGAAAAGCGGCTCTACTTTTACTTTATTTGTTGATGGCGTTCAGGTATCACAAGGTGCTGTTGCCAATCCCAAAGCCTCAGGTATGGCACCGCTCTGGTTTGGCGGAGCAAACGTCATTATTAAAGAATTTAAATTGTATAGTGGAGACCTGAAATGGTATTCAGGTAGTTGTGGAGGTACTCTTGTAGGTAGTGGCGAATCCATTACTGTAAATCCAACGTCAACCACAACCTATTACCTTAGGAACGAAGGTCAGTGTAACCCTACGGGATGTGTTTCTCAGATTATTACTGTAGTACCAGACCCGCTGGCTCCTACTGCAACCAAATCTCCCAATGTGGCTACTGTCTGCGTTGGTCAAACACTGACTCTTACAGGAGTTACAAATAATGGCGGTGGTACTGGTACTTGTAATATCGAATACCGTTATTCCACAAATGGTGGCTCCTCATATTCTTCATGGAGTACTTCATTACCATCTTTTGCTGCAACCAGCTCAGATAACAGAATACAAGTACGTAAAAATTGTAATGGTACCGGCTGTGATATATCACCCGTCAATACTTATACATGGTCAGTGGTTGCTGACCCTGCTGCTCCTACGGCAACCAAATCACCTAATGCCGCAACCGTTTGTGCCGGTCAAAACCTTACGCTTACCGGTATAACAGATAATGGCGGTGGAACAGGCACGTGTAATATCGAATACCGCTATTCAACAAACGCTGGCTCATCTTATACCACATGGAGTACAACTGTACCTTCGTTTACTGCAACAGGCACAGATAACAGAATACAGATGCGAAAAAATTGCAATGGCAATGGTTGTGATATTTCTGCTACAAATACTTATACATGGACTATTACCGCTGACCCTGCAGCCCCTACCGCTACAAAATCACCCAATGTAGCTGAAGTTTGTGCCGGTCAAACACTCACAGTTACTGGTGTTACCGATAATGGCGGTGGTACAGGTACTTGCACCATTCAATATTGTTACTCCACAAATAGTGGCTCATCATACTCAGCATGGAGTACTTCTGTGCCTTCATTTGCCGCTGTAGCTACTGCTAATAACATGATTAAAATAAGAAAGATTTGTAGCGGTTATGGTTGCGACAACAGCAGCGAAAGTATATACACATGGTCGGTTGTAGCTGACCCCGCTGCTCCTACTGCCACTAAATCTCCTAATGTAGCTACTGTCTGTGTCGGTCAAACATTAACACTTACCGGTATTACAGATAATGGCGGTGGTACAGGCACTTGTAATATCGAATACCGCTATTCAACAAATGCGGGCTCTACATACTCATCATGGAGTACATCTATTCCTTCATTCGCTGCCACAGGCACCGACAACAGAATCCAAATGCGTAAAAACTGCAATGGTAATGGATGTGATATATCGGGCACAACAACATATACATGGACTGTAGTAGCCGACCCTGCTGCACCTACGGCTACCAAAGCACCAAATGTAGCTACCGTTTGCGTAGGACAGACACTCTCTTTGACAGGCGTTACTGATAACGGCGGAGGTACAGGCACTTGTAACATCGAATACCGCTATTCTACAAATGGCGGCTCTTCTTATACCTCATGGAGTACAACCCCTTCATCATTCGCTGCTATAGGTACAGACAACAGAATTCAAATACGCAAAAACTGTAATGGTAGTGGATGCGATATATCTGCTGTTAATACTTATACATGGGCAGTTGTCCCCGACCCAAGTATAAGCATCTCAGGAACCACTCCTATTTGCTATAATACTTCCTCTACACTTACAGCTACAGCTTCTGGTGGCACAGGTACACTAACATACCAATGGCAGCAGTGGAATGGCTCATCATGGACTAATGTCGGCTCTAATGCCAGTACCCATAATACAGGCAATTTAACTGCAACAACCAATTTCAGATGCCTTTACTCTGCTAACGGCTACGATTGTAATACAGCCACTTCTAATACCCAAACCATTACTGTTATTCCAAATAATACAATCACTCTTACTTCGGCTGTAGGTACCGATGCTCAAACAGTATGTGTAAATAATGCCATTACTGCTATAACATATAGTACAACAGGAGCTACTGGTGCTACATTTAGCGGCCTTCCTGCCGGGGTTTCTGGCAACTGGGCATCAAATAATATAACCATAAGTGGTACGCCAACTGGCTCAGGTACATTTAATTATACCATTACTTTAACAGGAGGTTGTGGTGTGATTACTCAAAATGGCTCTATAACCGTTACACCTACCGTAGGAACACCTTCTACACCTTCACCAGCGGCTACTACCATCTGTCAGGGAAGCTCCAATACTGCTTATACAACATCAGCCACCAATGCTACCAGTTACAACTGGTCTGTAAATGGTTCTGGAAATAGCATCTCTGGTACAGGAACAACTGGTACTGTTACTTGGGCCGCAGGTTTCTCAGGTACTGCCACAATTAGTGTTACAGCTAATGGATGTAATGGCCCGTCTGCTGCTGCTACTACTACTGTTGTTGTGCGTCCTACACCTACCGCATCAATAAGCGGTACTACTTCTGCCTGTCAAAACTCATCTTCACCTCTCATAACATTTACAAATCCTCAGAATTTACCAGTTACAATCACATATAATATAAATGGTGGAAGTAATCAGACCATTAATGTTGCTGCTAGCAGTACAGCTACTGTGGCTGCTCCTACAACTACTGTGGGCACATATAATTATAACCTCGTAAGTGTGGCTTATCAAACAGCACCAAACTGCTCAAATACCATAAGTGGTACTGCTACTATTACAGTTAATGTGATTACTGTTGAAGTTAATGCCACACTAGGTACAACCTATGGCTGCTATGGCGATGTGAAAGGCGCTTTTGATGCCATAAACAATGGTACACACAAAGGGGCTATTACCATAAAAATTAATGGAAATACTACAGAAACAGCTTCTGCAATACTCTATGGCAGCGGAACAGGGGCTTCTTCATATACCAGTGTGAACATCTATCCAACTGCAACAGCACTAGTTACTGGCTCATTAAATGCACCCATAATTTACCTTGATGGTGCCGACAATGTAACCATCGATGGCAGGTTAAATGGTGCAACAACACCAAAAACACTTACTATCAGAAATACAAATACTGGTACTAGTGTTTCTACAATAAGATACATTAACAATGCAGAAAATAATGTTGTCAAGTATTGTATTGTATCAAGCTCATCAAGAGCTACAACAGGGGGTGGAACTATATTCTTTAGCAGTACTACTCCTGCCGGTAATGGTAACAGCTCTAATATAATCGAATACAACGACATCACAACGGCCAGTGCTACACTAACAAGCCGTCCTATGAACAGCATCTACTCCAATGGCAACACCTCATATACCAATAAAAATAATATTGTAAGAAACAATAATTTCTACAATTTCTTCCGCTCAAGTGCCACTTCTTATGGTGTCAGAATAAACGGGGGCTCAACCGATTGGACAATTACAGAAAATAGCTTCTACGATACCGATGCCAATTTTGCACCTACCAGTGCATATACATATATATGTATTGATATTAGTAATTCAGCAGGGAATAATTTCCAGGTAACTAACAATTACATAGGTGGTAGAGAACCCAACTGCGGTGGCTCCCCATGGACCATAGTCAACTCACCTCAAGCTTATGCATTTTATGGCATTCGGCTAAATTCAGTGGGGACTACTACAGCTTCTGTCGTCCAGAATAATGTTATCAGAAATCTGAATCTTGCATCCACAAGCACAGGTCCTTTCTTTGGCATCAGATTATCTGCGGGTAAAGCTGATATATTATCAAATACTATTGGAGCGGCAACAGGTACGGGTTCTATTGTGGTATCCACACCTGTGGCAGGGGCTTATGGCTCTACTGCTACTATATCCGGTGGAGCTGTTACCAGCATAAGTGTGCCTACATTCCCTGGCTCAGGATATACTTCTTCACCTTCTGTCAGTATTAGTGGTGGTGGTGGCTCTGGCGCAACTGCTACAGCTACTATTTCTGCTGGTCAGGTTACTGGTGTTAATGTAACTGCTGGTGGTACTAATTATACCTCTGCTCCTTCGGTTACTATTTCCGGAAATACAATGACATATCCCATCTACAGCAAAGGTACAAGTACAGTTAATATAAATAATAATATTATTGGTTCCATTAGTTGTAATGGCTCTGCTGCAGGAAATATGAGTGCCCATGGTATTTATGCCATTACGCAAACAACAACAGGAACTAAAACAATTAACAATAATATCATAGGTAGCACTACAACTGCAAACAGCATTCAGGCAACCACACCATCATTACATCCAACTAACGGCCAGTTGGTGATGGGTATTTACAATGGTGGTAATGCAACTATCGAAATGTCTGGGAATACTATTGCCAACATGCATAACAGTTATGCTTATACATCGGCAACTTATACTGGTAGAATTTATGGTGTTTATTCATCAAATGGAAGAAATACTATTACTAATAATACAATAAGAGATTTATCTACTTTTGCTCCCTGCTCTGGTTCAACAACCAATGCTTCAGTGGCTGGTATTGTTCAACAAGCTGTAACTAACGGACAAAACGTTTCAGGCAATACTATTTACAACCTCTCAAATACTTATAATGGCTCAAGAGCGGTGCAGTTATATGGTATTTATGTTCGCAATGGAAATAATGCTACACCTGGCACCCATACAGTATCCAAAAACTTCATACACAGCATAAATCTTAATGCAGCCAATACAAATACTGGTGCAGCCATATATGGTATCTATTCTGATTATATAGCCACAAGCTCAAATCTGGTTACAACCAATTATTCAAACAATATAATAACTCTTGGTACTGGTGTAACTAATGACTGCGTTATACGTGGTATTCAGGAAATAGGTGAAGCTTCTTCTCCATCAACAACCAATTCAAGAAATAACTTCTATTTTAACACCGTATATATTGGTGGTACAGTATCCGGTAATGGCTCTACTTATGCATTCTTTACATCATATCAGGGCAGTAATTCGGTACGCGATTTAAGAAATAATATCTTCTTCAATGCCCGTACACGCACTTCAGGTACGGGGAAACATTATGCAATACGCTTACCAGGAACTACTGGTCTTACTTCTAATTATAATGAGTATTTCGTTAATGGTACTGGTGGTGTACTCGGCAATCTCTCTTCAGACAGAACAGACCTTGCACAATGGAAAACGGCAACAACACAGGATGCCAACAGTATATTCATAAATCCTAACTTCCAGAGTGCAGGTGGCACAACTGCTGTAAACTACAAACCCGATTGTGGTATCAATGCCGATGCCACTACTGGTATAAGCGTAGATTACAGCAATACATCCAGAGCCAATCCCCCTTCGATGGGTGCTTGGGAAATAACTACCAGAATACCGGTTATTAACGATATGACTGCATCGGGTTGTAGTGGAACTCTGGTCACTGTATCTCCTGTTAATGGTAGCAATGGTTTTGTTCCCGTAGGAACTACATATAGCTGGTCTGCCCCTACAGTAACAGGCGGTATGACGGGCGGTGCTTCAGGTACAAATCAGGCAAGCATTACCGCAACACTTACAAACAGTACTACAAGCCCTCAAACAGCCACATATACCGTTACACCTAATTCTTCAACATGCGTGGGTAGTACATTTACAGTGGTAATTACTGTTAATCCTACACCAACAGCAAGCATCAGTGGTACAACATCGGTTTGTCTCAATGCCACATCACCTAATGTTACATTTACAAATCCTCAAAGCATACCTGTTACTGTGACCTATAAGATAAATGGCGGTACAAATCAGGTGGTTAATATTGGAGCCAGCACTACTGCTACTGTAGCTGTCCCAACCAATGTATCAGGTACTTTTGTATATTCACTTGTAAGTGTCGCTTACCAGGCAGCACCCACATGCTCTAATAATATTACTGGCTCAGCCACTATAACTGTTTATCAGGCAGTAACAGGGGGAACAGTTGGTTCTACTCAGTCAATATGTTATGGAGCCATACCTTCTGCTTTTGCCAATGTGGCAGCTCCTGGTGGCGGTACGGGTTCATACTCATACCAGTGGCAGGTACAGCCAGGTTGCAGCGGTGCATGGAGCAATATATCAGGGGCTACTGCTTCTACTTATCAGGCAGGAGCTCTTACAACAACTACATGTTATAAACGCCTTGCTACATCCGGCTCATGCGGTACTGCAGAATCAAACACCATAACAGTAACTGTTAATGGCAATCTGGCTTCAGGTAGTATTGCCAGCAGCCAGACAATATGTTACAATGCAATACCAACGGGCTTTACAAACCTTACTTCACCTTCTGGCGGAACCGGCTCTTATGCATATCAATGGCAAAGCTCTACTGTAGGTGGTTGTGGCAGCGGTTGGAGTAATATTTCAGGAGCTAACGCAAGCACCTATCAGGCAGGTGCATTGTCAGTAAATACCTGTTACCGCCGTTCTGTAACTTCTGGCCCTTGCGGTACAGTGAATACAAATCCCATTCTTGTTACCGTTAATGCTGATCTAACTCCTGGAAGCGTGGGCAACAACCAATCTATTTGTTACAATACAAGCCCGGCTCAGTTTGTAAATATCACACTGCCTACTGGTGGTACAGGAACATATACCTATCAATGGCAAAAACAGGCAGGATGCTCAGGTGGCTGGTCTAATATTAGTGGTGCAACTGCAACTACTTATACCGAAACTTCTAACCTTACTACTAATACCTGCTACCGCCGTCTGGCTACTTCAGGTGCTTGCGGTACTGTACCATCAAGCCCCATAACCGTTACTGTTTATGCCAACCTTGCAGCTGGTACTATTGCAAGCAATCAAACAATTTGTAATAATACAATACCAAGTGCATTAACCAATAGTGCATTACCAACAGGTGGTACTGGCTCTTATACATATCAATGGCAAAGCACTGAAGCAATAGGTTGTATTGGTGCTTGGGCGAATGTGTCTGGCGCTACTGCAAATACCTACCAGGCAGGAGCTTTAACAACGACAACATGCTATCGTAGAGTAGAAAATTCTACTGGTGGTTGTGGAACAGTAAACTCAAATGTCATTGTCATTACAGTAAACGATATAGTAGATGGTGGCAGTATCCAGGCAAATCAAACAATATGCTATAATACAGCTCCTAATGCCCTTACTAATTTAACGCCTCCAAGTGGTGGACTGGGTAGTGGTATTGTTATTGGAAATCAAGTGTGGATGAAGTATAATTTGAACACCATTAAGTACAACGATGGTACTCCCATTGGTACTGATTTTTCTGGAACTTCTGGCGCTTTTGCATGGTACAATAACGATTCTGCAACTTATGCTCCTGTTTATGGTGGCTTATACAACTGGTATGCTGTAAATTCTGGAAAATTATGCCCTGAAGGATGGTATGTGCCTACAAATGCCGAATGGACTGCTCTTGCAACGTATCTGGGAGGGGAAGCTATTACAGGTGGAAAACTAAAAGAAACTGGAACAACGCATTGGAATAGCCCTAACACAGGTGCATCAAATTCAAGCGGTTTTACTGCATTACCCGGTGGAAGACGGGCTACCAATAATTCGTTTAGTGGCATAAATACTCAGGCAAGATTCTGGACCTCAACTGAATATAGTGGTTTGAATGGCTGGTACAGACAGCTTAATCATAACACTGAAAATATTGAATATAATGGAACTTGGGATGATAAAAATACAGGCAATTCAATTCGTTGTGTTTATAATAACAACGCTTTTACTTACCAATGGCAACAACAACCAGGATGTACTGGTGGCTGGTCTGATATAAGTGGCGCAACAGCCAGTACATACCAACCAGGCAATCTTACAACCACAACATGTTTCCGCCGTGTTGCTACTTCAGGCCCCTGTGGTAGTGACCCATCAGATGAAGTTATTATTACTGTATTAGCTTTAGCTTCAGCCAATATAAGCGGTACTACAACAGTTTGTCAGAATGCTGCATCTCCAAATATTACATTTACAAACCCTCAAGCATTACCTATAACAGTTACTTATAAAATAAATAGCGGCTCCAACCAGACAATTAATGTAAATGCAAGTTCCACTGCAACTGTAGCAGCCCCAACGACTACTGCTGGAACATTTACATACAGTTTAGTCAGCGTTTCTTATCAGAATGCTCCGAATTGTCCAAATACAGTGAGCGGCTCCGCAACAATAACTGTTAATCCTACTCCAACTGCTTCTATAAGTGGTACAACAACAGTTTGTCAGAATGCTGCTTCTCCAAATATAACATTTACTAATCCACAACCACTGGCAATTACTGTTACATATAATATTAATGGTGGTGCCAACCAAACAATTAATGTTAATGCGAGCAGTAATGCAACAGTGGCTGCCCCTACAAATAATTACGGTGTATTTAATTACAATCTAGTAAGTGTGGTTTACCAATCAGGGCCTTCCTGTACAAATAACATTTCCGGCTCAGCAACAATTACCGTTACTCAAACAGTGGGTGTACCAACTACACCAAGCCCGTCAGCCACTACAATTTGTCAGGGAAGTTCAAATACAACATACACAACTTCTGCTGCCAATGCTACAAGCTATAACTGGTCTGTTAATGGCTCTGGAAATAGTATCTCAGGAACTGGAACAACAGGAACAGTTACATGGGCTGCAGGCTTCTCAGGCACCGCAACTATAAGCGTTACTGCCAATGGTTGTAATGGGCCTTCTGCTGCGGCTACTACAACTGTTGTTGTGCGTCCTACACCTACTGCTTCTATAAGTGGTACTACAACAGTTTGTCAGAATGCTTCTTCACCAAATATTACCTTTACCAATCCACAAACTTTAGCCGTTGTTGTTACATATAATATAAATGGTGGCGCAAATCAAACAGTGGCTGTCAATGCCAGTTCTAATGCAACAGTTGCTGCCTCTACAACAACAGTTGGAACACTTAATTTTAACCTCGTAAGTGTGGGCTATCAGTCTGCTCCCGAATGTACAAATAGTATTACAGGTACAGCCACAGTAACAGTTAAACCATTACCAACCGCAAATGCAGGAACAGACCAGAATATCTGTCAGGATGCATCTGCAAATCTTAATGGCTCTGTAGGTGGCTCAGCAACAGGTGGTACATGGTCAAGCAGTGCAGGTGGCACATTCTCTCCAAATGCCAATACACTGAATGCTACATGGATACCTGCATCAGGTTATTTTGGTACTGCCACTTTAACACTTACAACTACAGGCATGTCGCCCTGTTCTGCTGCAACAGATAATATGAACGTGGTAGTAGAAGAACAACCGGGAGGACCTACTGATGTTATTGGTATTACTACAATATGTAGCGGTGATAATACAACGCTTACAGCCGTGGGCGGAAGCTTGGGCTCAGGTGCCGATTATGAATGGGGTACTGGCTCTACTATCGGTGATAATATCATATCAGGTGCCGAAGATTCAGTGTATACAACTAATGCCCTCACATCAACCACTACCTTCTGGGTACGCAGGGTGGGCGCTTCTTCTTGTAATGGCCCAACAAATGGTATTACAGTTACTGTAACAGTTATTAATGTACCCCCTCAACCTGGAACTATATCTGGCTATGTATATCAATGTCCAGGTGCAACAGGACAAGTATATAGCATCAGTTCTGTAAGCGGTGCAACATCCTATACATGGTCCGTACCTACTGGCTGGACTATAACCAATGGACAAGGAACAACAAGCATTACCGTAACTGCAGGAGCAGCAGGTCAGAATGGAAATATTAGCGTGGCCGCCGGTAATGGTTGCGGTAATGGAACTCCCAATACACTCGCCGTTACCGTACGACCTACACCAACAGCTACTGTTAGTGGTACTACAACTGTTTGTCAGAATGCGTCATCACCCAATGTAACATTTACAAATCCTCAGGCATGGGGTATTACTGTTACATATAATATAAATGGGGGTGCTAACCAAACGGTTAATGTCGGTGCAAGTACAACGGCTAATGTAGCAGCACCTACTTCATCTTCCGGAACTTTTACATACAATCTTGTAAGTGCTGCTTATCAGGACAGCCCTGTTTGCTCAAATAATATCACTGGCTCTGCTGTAATAACGGTTACACCTACTGTTGGTACGCCAAGTACACCTACACCTTCAAATACTACTATTTGTCAGGAAACACCAACCAGCAATTTCACAACATCTGCAACAGATGCAACTTCATACAACTGGAGTGTTACAGGTAGTGGTAATGTAATTACCGGAACAGGTACTACTGCCACAGTAACATGGTCACCAGCTTTTTCTGGTGTGGCTACTGTTAGCGTAACAGCCAATGGTTGTAATGGCCCCTCTGCCTCCAGCTCAACAACTGTAACAGTACGTCCTACGCCTACAGCAACAATAAGTGGCACAACTACTGTTTGTCAGTTAGCAACACCAGGACCCGATATAACATTTACAAACCCACAGGATTTACCCGTAACTATTACATATAATATTAATGGTGGTGCAAATCAAACCATTAATGTAAATGCAAGTTCTAATGCTACAGTTACAGCAACTACCTCTACAGCAGGCAGCTTTGTCTATAATCTTGTAAGTGTAGCTTACCAATCAGCACCTCAGTGTTCCAATGTAATTACCGGCTCTGCTACTATTACAATAACACCTACTGTTGGAACACCAACAACACCTACACCATCAGCAACAACCATTTGTCAGGGAAGTGCAAATACAGATTATACAACATCTGCAACAAATGCAACTACTTATAACTGGTCTGTGAGCGGTTCAGGTAATTCAATATCAGGAACTGGTACTACTGGAACTGTAAGCTGGGACCCAAATTTCAGCGGCGTGGCTACAATAAGTGTTACTGCAAATGGCTGTAATGGCCCATCTGCTGTTGCTTCTACAACAGTAACTGTACGTCCTACACCTACTGCAAGTATCAGTGGCACTACTACGGTTTGCCATCTAGATAATCCCGGACCTGATGTTACATTTACTAACCCACAAAACTTAGCAGTAACTATTACATATAATATTAATGGTGGGGCTAATCAAACCATTAATGTAAATGCCAGCTCTAATGCAACAGTTGCAGCTTCAACAGCAACAG
>CAZVOS010000002.1:0-19362 GCA_964628845.1 uncultured Bacteroidales bacterium
AATTTTTAAAATTCATTAATTCAAAAAATTTTTTTTTATTAACTTTTTCCTTTTTTTTTTAACAATATATCGCCGCAAAATTAAATTTGCTGATTTATAATTACATATATTAAATTAGATATGTTATTGAAATTATTATGTTAATAAAATATTAAATATATTTATGGAAAATATTAACTTTGAGAATCTAAGACATTCATTTAACATTATTTTAATAACAGTCAAAAGTATTCATTAAAAAAACATTATGTCATGAAAAACAAAAAAAAAATTTTATTTATTGTTGTTGCTTTTATATTTGTATTAGCAGCATGTTCAAGTATGGAATCAGATAAAGTACAAGAAGAGCAGGAAAATTCTTATGAATTTGCACCGGGGGCTTCAGAAGATGGAAAAAATGTGGATGAAACTGTAAGTGATTATAAGGATATAAATAGTGATAAGCTTGAAATTGAAAATAGAAAACTTATCAAATCGGGCAATTTTACATTTGAGGCACAGGATATTGATAAAACAAGAAATCAGATAGGAGAAGCCGTAAAAAAGAATAATGGCTATATATCCAATGAACAATCTTATAGCGAATACGACAGAGTAAATAATGTTTTGGTTATAAGGGTGCCAGCAGAGTATTTTGATAAATTGGTAGATGATATCAGTGTGGGGGTTGAAAAGTTTGATGTCAAAAACATTGATGTGAGTGATGTTACAGAAGAATTCTTAGATATTCAGGCACGCCTTAAAACAAAAAAAGAACTCGAACAACGCTATCACGATTTGCTTAAAAAAGCTTTAAGGGTAAGTGAAATACTAGAAATAGAACGTGAAATTGGTGATTTAAGGGCTGATATTGAGTCTATTGAAGGCCGACTGAAATATTTATCCGACAGGGTGGGATATTCAACATTAACAGTGAGCTATTATAAGAAAACACAAAAAGGAATTAATTTCGGACAGAAATTTATAAATGGTTTTAGTAATGGATTTAATGCCTTTATTTGGTTTCTTGTAGGTATAGTAAATCTGTGGCCGTTCATATTATTAGTTTTAATTATAATATTTTTAATAAGACGTTATTTAAAAAGAAGAAGGAATAAAAAGAACAAAATACAATAATTTTAATAAATTTGTGTTTATAATGCAAAAGACCAGCTTGGGATTAGGGGTGAAAAAGGATAATAAATGGTCAGCTTTAATTCCAAGCTTAATTAATTATTAAATTTAAATACCATGTTTACAAGTATCAAAAAATTTGCGGCCTATTCACTTACAGCTCTGGTTCTTTTCCTTACTATTATTGCCCTGCTGGGTATCTGGGATGTGATTAGTTTCGAAGATGTGATGAGAAAGGTATTGTATTCTTTGTTTACTGTTTTCTTATCATCAGTTATTTTGCTCTTTATATTTGGGGTAATAATCAGGGATGACAATAAGTAAGGCAATTATTCTATAATCAGTTTGCTTAAGTCCTCCAAAAAATATTTTCCTCCGGGCTCAACGGTAAATTGAGCCCCATTTCTTATTATCAGTTTACCGTTCCATGCTTTGTTACATCCACCTGTAAGCAGTCCTGTTTCTGCTATCACAAGCGAACCCCCTTTTTCAACAACAATATCGCAGCCATCCGGCATTTCGAGTGTGCAATTAATAAATAATGAAGCTCCTTTTTTTATTAGAATAGGATTATAGGACTTGAATGAAAAATCCCATACCTCATTTTTATCAATAGACCATACTTTTTTTGTGTCGCAATTACAATCGGTATATTTTTTTATATTGTACAGATTTAGGGCACGGTGCATCTTACCGATTTGCATGGGTGATGTGTATTGCGAAATTTGATTGCCTCCCATCAGGTTGTTTGTAACTTTATCGTTAGGGCTTTCGCAAGGGTCTTTGCCCCAATTGATGATGTCGTAGCCAGAAAAGCTAGAACCAAACAAATCGGGCATGTAGTTGTGATGTGTTGGGTTGTTAGTTTCAGTGCCGCCACTATTATAAGTATGAAGCAGGTCGAGTACATGTCCTAATTCATGGGCAATGTTGGTGGCAGCGGCATAATCGCCATCAGATTTCCCTTTGTTCCAGAGGTTTTTTTCTACGATAAACATTTGTGCATCAATAAAGGAAGGTGTGAGTGTAAAGCCAGTGGCACCTCTGAGCACGGGTTTTAAAACAGCTCCGTTTCCTTTACTGTCGGTGATGATGTTTACTGAAGGGTCATCGTAATACGAAAACCCTTTCTGCTGTACATACACATTGTTTATTTTTCCTTTTTTAATCTGTGTGATATAAGCCAGAGCACCGGCACCGCCAGCACCTTTTATTTCGATACGTGTAAATTTATAATTATTACCACCATCAATCACTTCAATTTTTTGGATGCTGCCGTTATTTTCATTAATGATGGCTTTGGCCACAGCATCTTTGCCTCCGCCATTAATAATGATGCGTGTATTATTAGAATAATTACTGCCTCCGTTTAGTACGTCAATGCTTTTTATTTTTCCTTCGCTTACGGAAGCATAGGCGAGGGCAGCTTTACCTTTTCTGTCTTTTATAATCACTTCGGGATGCTCATAATCAATACCTTTGTCAACTATAATTATTTCCCGCACATTACCCAGGTAATATTTTTCTGTAAAACATATATTTAATTGTTTCAGACGGTTGCTGTCGGTTTCTGCTATTCGGTTTATCAGATGTGCGCTGTTATTGCTTTTCCAGAGCCCTTCGCCGGGTGTTTTATCCCTGTATTCATAAATGCCATTAAGCTTAAATTGTATAAATTTATGGGGCAGGTCGTTTACTGTAACATCTGGTGGAGGGTCGCTGTTATATGTTTGAGTAGCTTCGCACCAGGGTTGCTTGGCATAAATTTCATTGACCCATAAAAACATGTTGTTCAATCGTTCTACATCTTTAGCATTAATAGAGGGTTGAAAATTATTATTTCCTTCAAAATCCTGAAAAATATTAAAGTTAATATTAATATACTTAATATCCTCATCCTTTGTTGGTATATAAGTGTTTATTAATTTATATTTTTCAGTATATGTTTTGGATACAGGATTATGGCAGTCGGTATTGATTATTATTTCAGTACTTTCTGTATTTTCTGTGTGATAGGTCTTTTCAGTTTCAGTGGCATTTCTGATGGGTTTTATATCCCCTACGGTTTTGACTTTTATATCTGACTTATCAATAGTTTTGATGGGTTGGCAGTAGCATAAAATACTATAAAAGACAAAAAGAAAAAAGGGAAATATTTTGATTTTTTTTGTAATCATATTTGTGTTGTGTTAAACTAATTCTTAAAAGTAAAGATTTTTTTTTGATTAATTGGGTTTTTTTAATTGAAAAGTTATTAGGTTTATGTCATATTAAAATATTAGTATATCTCGAAGACAAAAACAACAACAGTATGAAAGATATAAGATTGCAGAGCACATACACATATCAGCCCACAGCTACTGAAGAAAACAACAGGTTTGTATTGCATTTGTCCTTGAATAATACTTCCATTGGCTCTGAACAAAACAATGGACTAAATACAACAAGTGTTTATACTTATGATAATTGCGTTTATATAGATTTATCAGAAGAAAAAGCCCTTGTAAAAATCTATAACGTGCTCGGACAGGAACTTATGAATAAAGAAATAAAAACTGGCTTGAACAAGTTTAACATGGATTTAAGTTCAGGGACTTACTTAGTGAGCGTGATTAGTGGGGGAGATGTTAGAACAGAAAAAGTATATTTGAAATAGTTTTAATATCGGTGGCTTCGGCTCAGCCACCTTATTTTTCGCTGGTTGAACGGAGTATCGGTGGCTGAGCCGAAGCCACCATTATATAAAAAATCCATTTAAGCCATAAAAAAATTTAGTTTTTTAAAGATGTATCATTTTAAAAACTTCAAGCAAGATTTTTTTTCTGCGTCGCGACACTATAATCTCTGTATTATCTTTTAAAATGAGATAACCCCCATTTGATTTATTGTAACTCTTAATATATTTAATATTAACTAGATGCGAATTGTGTACTCTGATAAAACCATAATCACTTAACATAATTTCAAATTCTTTAAGTGTTTTGGTAATAAAAATTCTTTCGCCAGTATTAAGAAAAATATTTGTATAAAAACTATCCGACTGGCAACGTATTATATCATCGGATTCAACAACAAATAACTCTTTTGAAGTTGATAATATGACTTTTTGTTTTTTTAACTGTAAATTTTCTTTTAAGAGTCTATGTTTTAAATTGTAATCCTGATAGTTTTCTGAAGTTTTTTTGTATCGTTCTATAGCTTCAGCAAGGTCTTTTTTAATTACGGGCTTAAGTATATAATCTAAAGCACTGAACTTTATAGCTTTGATGGCATAATTGTCATGACTGGTAACAAAGACAACTTTAAAATCTTGATATTCAATGTTATCAAGAATATTAAAAGCACTGCCATCTGGTAATTCTATATCAAGAAATAACAATTCCGGCTTAAGCACTTCAAGCATTTTAATACTGTCTTTAATATTCCTTGCTTCTCCAATAATTTCAATTTCGGGGAAGTTATTTACAAGCATCTTTTTAAAAACATTTAAAGCTATGTAATTATCTTCAATAATAGCAGTTCTAATCATATACTTATGTTATTAATTAGTATTAAAATGGAATATTGTTTTTTTGTAACCATAAAAATTCATTTTTTATTTTTAATAAAATTGATTGAATTTCTTCTGTACTTTCAAAAGCTATTTTTTCGAGTTCGTTAATATCTTGATTTATTATTTCAAGGCATAGTGTTGAGGTTTCTCCTTTTAGATAATGGATATTTTTAAAATATAAATCCCTGTCCTTACAATTTAATGATTCTTTTATTTTGTTTAATGAGGTCATAAAATTTCTAAAAAAAGCTTTAAAAATAAATTTAATAAAATCCTGCTCATTCCCAATTTTTTCATAAAAAACTTCTTTATTAAAATGTAATTTTGGTTGATTTATTTTGTCATTAAAAAAAGAATCAGATGTGTTTTCTTTAATAGGCAATGTCCTTTTTAAGACATGATAAATGGAATCAATAGTAGCTGGTATAATAATAAAATCATCAATATAGTTTATTAGTTTTGTTTGAATATCACTGGGGTCTAATGATGTTAGCATAATGATTTTGATATTGTAGGAGTATTGTAGCTTAATTTTTTTAGCCAGTTCTGTACCTTTCATATCAGGAAGGTAGTGGTTTAAAATAATAAGTTTGGGATTGGTATTGGATATTAAGTCTAATGCTTTAGTAGCTGATTCAGCAATATATATCGTATAATCATTTTTAAGCAGCTTCGATATACTTAGGTTAAGAAATGCACTGTTGATAACATCATTTTCAATAATTAATATGGATTTATTAGGAGATGAATCGGTATTCATATAAATTTCATATTTATTGTATGTTATAAAATGAAAAACACATTAAGCAAAATTAAAAAAACATTTTAATTTTCATTCAAAATAATTATGTTTGCATTGTTATAAATTAAACAAGTATTGTGCAAGCTTTTCTCGAAAGAGTTATTACTCATATCCTGAACAATAAAAATACGGCTGTGGAGAGCTCATGTTTTGTTTTTCCAAACAGGCGTACAGGTTTATACCTAAAAAAATACATGGCTGAAAATATAAATAGAACAATTTTTTCACCTGCATTTTATACTATAGATGACTTTGCCTCTGAAATAAGTGGTTTGCATACCGAAGATAATCTGATTTTGCTCTCGTATTTGTATCAATCGTATAAAGAAACAATAAAGGAAGAAAAAACAGCGGTTTATAATTTTGAAAACTTTATCAGTTGGGGCAATATGCTGCTGTCTGATTTTAATGATATTGACAGCTATCTGGCAGCACCCGATAAAGTTTTTGAGTATTTATCCGAAGCAAAAGCCATTACACTTTGGAATCCTGATAATCCTGTTCTTACTCCTTTGCAAAAAGATTATTTAAAGTTCTATAAATCTCTTGGGGCTATATACAAGGTTTTTACTACTAAGTTGCTGGCCAACAAGATTGCTTATCAGGGTTTGATGTTTAAACAAATAGTAGATAGCAAGCTCTATAAATCTTACCTTAATAAATGGGAAACGATATATTTTATTGGCTTCAATGCTTTATCAAATGCAGAAGAACATATAATTGAATTTTTTGTAAAAAATAATAAGGCACAAATATTTTTTGATTATGACCAGTTTTATCTTAATAACATACAAAGTGAAGCTGGCTTTCATATTAAAAAAGCCATTAAAAGATGGGGTAAAAGTCCATTCCATGATGAATTTAAATATTTTGAAACGCTTAGTAAGGAAATACACATTATAGGTGTTCCAAGAAATATAGGACAAGCAAAACTCTCAGGTTTACTGTTAAGCCAGTTCGATAATACTGGTGAACCCAATAATACTGCTTTAATCCTTTCACAAGAAGATATTGTTTTTCCAGTGCTTAATGCCATCCCCGAACATATTAAAAATGTTAATGTAACAATGGGGTATCCACTTGATAAAACATCTGTATTCGAGTTGTTCGATGCCATCATTTCTCTTTATGAAAATGCCCATAGATTATTAAATATCAGGAAGGGAAAATCTATCAGGTTTAATGTTAAAGACGTGTTAAGAATAACTGAGAACGCATTTATAAAGCTCATTGATAATAAGACAGAATCTTATGTGTTAAATAAAATACTAATTGATAAAAACATAATATTCTATACCTCAAAGGAAATACTAGAAATTATTAATTCTTTTAATGTATCTGATAATTTGTATTTTTCTGCCTTACAACAAGTATTTTGTTTGCAAAAATACGATTGCAAGGAAATAGTTGCTATTTTAAGAAGTACTGTTGACATTATCATAAAAGCTGATATTTTTCATTCTACTGTTCATTTAGATTTAAGCATAGAAGCTGAATTTGTTTACTATTATACAAGATTGCTAAAAAAACTTCAAGTGTTTCTTGATACTATAGATGAGGATGAAGTTGGTTCTTTCAAGAATTTACATAAACTTATAATGAAGAATCTAAAAATACCTTTTACAGGTGAGCCATTATCGGGTTTGCAGGTCATGGGTTTTTTAGAATCGAGAAACCTTGATTTTAAAAATGTGTTCATACTTTCGGTAAATGAAGGTATTATGCCTTTGACGAAGTATCAGAACTCATTTATTCCTATTGATATAAGGAGGCATTTCTTATTACCAGTGTATTATGAGAATGATTCCATATATGCATACCATTTTTACAGATTGATTCAAAGGGCCGAAAAAATACATCTTATATATAACACTGAGAACGATACTCTGGGGGGTGGTGAAAAGAGCAGGTTTATTGCTCAAATACTCTACGAACTTTCCTCATTTGTTAATATTAACATAAAGCAAAGTGTTTTAACAACACCAATAATTGCTCAAAACAATACTTATAAAATAAGTATTAATAAAACAGATGATGTTATGGCCTTGTTAGAAAAAAAAGCTGTTAAAGGGATATCACCATCTTCATTAAATATTTTTAAACAATGTTCCCTCAGATTTTATATGCAATATATTATTGGCATAAGGGAACTTGAAGAGCCCGAGGAGAACATAGATGCGGCACAATTAGGTTCGGCTGTTCACTGGGTACTGGAAAATTTGTATAAGCAAAAAACAGCTGCTGTTATTGAAAAAGAATTTTATAACATCACTTCAGAAGAACTTGAAATAATTCTGAACGAAGCTTTTAAGAATCATTCAAAAAATACTGATACGCAATATGGGAAGAATCATCTGTTATTTAAAATTGCTCATAAATATCTTGTTAATTTTTTGAATGAAGAAAAAAAATATGTAAATGATTTATCAGTAAATGGACAAGAGTTATTTATTGAAAGCACCGAATTGCTATTGAAAAAGACTTTTAATTTTAATACTGAGTATGGTCCTATAACAGTAAATTTGAATGGTAAAGTTGACAGAACAGACAGACTTGGTGATACTATTAGGATAATAGATTATAAGACAGGTACTGTGAAGGATGAAGATATTAAGTTAAACAGTTGGGATAAATTATATGATGATAAAGTATCAGAAAAGATTATTCAGTTATTATTATATACCTATCTGTATGCCCAAGAATACAAAATACATGATTTTAAATGTGGATTTTATTCATTGAAGAAGAACAGAGATGGTTATATGTTTATACAGTTTCCAGATGGAGAAACTACTTATAATGAAAAAATCAATGATGCCATTGAAACATTTTTAATTGATACTTTTACTACAATGTTTAATAAGGGTATTCCAATTGAACAGACTATCCATAAGGAGCATTGCAAGTATTGTGATTTTAAGATTATTTGTAATCGTTTATAATTGAGTATGAGAATAAAAACAGATTTTTTAGTTATTGGTTCTGGTTTAGCTGGTCTTGTTTATGCATTAAAAGTGGCAGAATACGGGAAGGTTGTTTTAGTAAGCAAAACAATTATTGACGAAACCACTACAAGTTATGCACAAGGGGGAATTGCTGCCGTTACTTATTTGCCTGACAGTTATGAAAAACATATTAAGGATACATTAATAGCAGGATGTTTTCTGAATAATGAATCAATAGTGCGTATGGTTATCAATGAATCGGATAAGATGATAAAAGAACTTATCAATTGGGGTGTGCGTTTTGATAAGAGGGATGATGGTGTTTTTGATCTTTCTAAAGAAGGAGGTCATTCAGAAAAAAGGGTGCTGCACTGGAAGGATAGAACAGGTTATGAAATACAGAGGGCTTTAATTGAAGAAGTTAAAAAACATAAAAATATAAGGTTGCTCGAAAATAATTTTACAATAGATATAATAACGCAACATCATCTAGGAAAGGAAATAAGCAAACGTACTCCTGATATAACCTGCTATGGGGCTTATCTTTTAAGTAGTAAGACACAGAAAATAATCACTGTTTTGTCGAGAGCAACACTTATGGCTACAGGCGGGGCTGGGAATGCTTATAGCAATACGACTAATCCTCCCATTGTAACTGGCGATGGCATTGCAATGGTTTACAGAGCAAAAGGTACTGTTTTGGATATGGAATTTGTTCAGTTTCACCCCACTGCATTATACAATCCCAAAGAGAAGCCATCTTTTTTAATTACTGAGGCATTAAGAGGTTTTGGAGCTGTACTGGTAGATAAAGACCAAAAGGAATTTATGAAGAAATACGATGCAAGGGGCTCACTTGCTCCCCGCGATATTGTTGCCAGAGCAATAGACAACGAGATGAAGTTATCAGGAACAAACCATGTGTATCTCAATTGCAAGCATCTTGATAAAAATGAGTTGCTCAGGCATTTTCCGTATATCTATGCCAAGTGCTTAAGCATAGGTATTGATATTACAAAAGAGCTTATTCCTGTGGTGCCAGCAGCTCACTATATGTGTGGGGGCATCAGTATTAATGAGTATGGACAAACATCCATCAGAAATTTGTTTGCTGCTGGTGAATGTGCTTGCTCTGGTTTACATGGAGCCAACCGGCTTGCTTCTAACTCATTGCTTGAGGCGGTAGTTTTTTCTCACAGGGCGGCTCTTAAATCTATCGAAAGCTTCAAAAGTATTAAACTGATGGATGAAGTACCCGACTGGGATTCAGAGGGTACTGTGCTTAACGAAGAAATGGTATTGATAACACAGTCGCTCCATGAAGTGCAGAGCATCATGTCGAATTATGTGGGTATTGTGCGTTCAAATTTAAGATTAGAGAGGGCTTTAAACCGCTTAGATATTATCTATAAAGAGACAGAAGATTTATATGATAAATCAATACTTACACAAAAAATTTGCGAACTCCGAAATATTATCAATATCGCCTACCTGATTATTAAATTTGCGAAGAACCGAAAAGAAAGTATAGGTCTTCATTTTAACATAGATTATCCAGTAAAAAAATAAACAATATGGCTTTAATTAAAACTATAAACGGCATAACTCCTCAAACAGGAGAAAATTGCTTTTTGGCTGATAATGCTACTCTTATTGGAGATGTCATTATGGGTAAGGATTGCAGTGTCTGGTTCAATGCAGTTGTGCGGGGCGATGTGCATTACATACGTATGGGTAATAAGGTAAATATCCAGGATGGTGTTGTTGTTCATGGTACATACAAAAAAGCTCCTACAAATATCGGTAATAATGTAAGTATTGCGCACAATGCTGTAATACATGGCTGCACTATTAAAGATAATGTTCTTGTTGGTATGGGAGCTATCATAATGGATAAGGCCATTATAGGTGAGAATTCTGTTATTGCAGCCGGCTCAGTTGTTCTCGAAAATACAGTTGTGGAACCAGGCAGTGTTTATGCAGGTGCTCCTGCCAAAAAAATTAAAAACATTAGTCAGGATTTAATACAAGGACAAATTCAGCGTATTGCTGACAGTTATCTGATGTACGCTTCGTGGTACAAACAATAAACATGAATAATCAATCTCAGGTTTTTATAGGGTTCTTATATTAAGATTGATAGTCAGTCGGTATAAACCAAACCAGCTAACAATTTCAACTTGCTTCGAGAACTCCTTTCGGCAGGCCAAGGCATCGCAGCACAAGTCATTTTTCTTGTTAGCAGTTTGGTATTAGATTTAATATAAATTAAAGAATTGGTTTTTTCATTTCAAAAGTATGTATCAAGGATTCCAGTTGTATCACATAGTCTCTTTTGTCAAATCTGGGTGCATATACAAATCCATCGAGTGTAATAACTTTGTTTTTATTTTCGTCAACAAAAGTATAATTGATAAAAGGTCCGCCCATAAAGTCGCCTTCAACTTCCCACAAGCCACGGGTTTCTACAGCAAACATGTTTTTAAAACTGAGCTTTTTTTCAACGGGTAAAATAACTTTCCTTGATATTTGCATATACGAACCCTCACTTGGGCCAGGGATATTAACTTTTGTTAAACTGTCTCTTAAATTTAAAATATAATCTTTATTAAAACTAATGGTATCGGTATAGAGATAAGTATAAATTAAAATACCCATGCTGGTTTCTTCGGTTTCACGTCTGAGCCAGCAGAAATCGTCTGTTATCTTTGCCGTAAAATAGCCCTTGGGGATTATTAATGAAAAACCAAATTTATCTCTTAATTGATTGGATATTTTAATATCTTCATCTCTCTTAAAACTGTTAATCATACGGGTTCTTTCGTTTTCATACACCATCTTAATAATTTCTTCCTTTTGAGCAGACAACAATGTTATTAAATCTGAGATTTTATTTGCAGACAATTTAAAAACAAGCTGGGGTTGTGCCCATACATTTTTTCTGACTTCAAATTTAGCTTTAGAATGTTCTGGCTTTATCTCAATAATAATAATATTTCTAAATGGTTCGAAAATTTTAGAGAAAGCACTTTCTTCAATATGTGCAAGACTAAAAAGTGGCTCTGGCTGATTAAGTATTTGATATTCAGCCATGAATATATTTCTAATGCTGTCACCTAAAATGCCTTCCCAGTGATTTTTATCAATAATAAAAAGAATTTCTGCTGTTTTTCCTGATGAAGCTGGCAGACTCCCTTTTTCATTACTACAAGAGAATATGAATAATAGGGATAATAAAAAAAATACAGGAATTATTTTCTTTTTCATAAGAGCAAATGATATGAATATTATTTAGTACGTGTTTTAGCTTTTATCTTTTACAGGGAGTTTTAGCTTCTGACCAGGTTTTAAGTTATTGTTTTTAAGCATGTTGAGTCTTTTTATGTCTTCTACGGTTACACTGCTGTATCTTTGAGCAATATTCCAAAGAGTATCTCCTTTTTGAACTGTATGATAAATATATTTTTTTTCTTCTTGTTTTAAAGTAGTTGTTTTATTTATATCAGATGTTTTAATAGTATCAGTTGCGTTTTTATTAATATCTTCAGTTGCATCTGAAATGTCATAGTTATTATCTTCGTCCATGTTATTTTCAATATTGGCAAGTTCTTCAACAATATTTAAATCTTTTAGGGGTTCTAAAACAGGTATGTGAATAAGAAGTTGTTGTCCCTGAGTGATATTGAGATTCTTAATATTATTCCAAAGTCTTAAATTGTCAACCGTACAGTTATATTTTTCAGCCACATCTCTTAAATTTTCGTTTGTATTGACACTATAATATTCCGTACTTGTATTTGTTGGTGGTTTAGGCAAGCTTATGGCAGCTTGTGATTCTCCAACTTTTAATCTCTGCCCAGGATGGATATGAGTGCTTTTCATGTTGTTCCATTTCATAATTTCATTTACTGTACAAGCATATTTTCGTGAGATAATACCTAATGATTCTCCTTTTTTAACAGTATGTTCGGAAGCATAAAATGTTTTTACATTATTTCTGGCAGCGTAGTCTTCCTGAATTAACTGTTCAAGTGTTTTGAATTTATAAATTTCTTCTTCATTAGAGAGAAATTCTCCGATTTTATTATAAGGTAAAACAATTTGGTATGTTTTGTCGGGGCTAGCAGGTATTACGTTTTTTTTGAAGCATGGGTTTAAAGAAACCAATTCGTCAAATGGGATATTTATGGCTTCGGAAATTTGTTTGAAGTCAATTTTTTCTTTGATAGTTACCGTATCAGTTTTTGTAAAAAGATAAGCTGGATAAACAGGATATAGATTATGTTCTGCTGCATGCGACAGAACGAAAGAGGCAGCTATATATATAGGGACATAATTTTGTGTTTCACGGGGCATAAATTTTCTGATTGTCCAGTAATCCATTACACCACCTGCTTTTCTGATAGCCCTGTTTACATTTCCTGCACCTGCATTGTAAGCTGCAAGTACTAAAGCCCAGTCGTTATAGATTTTATATAAATCAATAAAATGTTCACAGGCCGCAGTTGTTGCTTTATAGGGGTCGTACCTGTCGTCAACATAAGAACTTACTTCTAATCCGTACAACTTGCCTGTATTAAACATAAACTGCCATAAACCTGCGGCTCCTGCTTTTGATACAGCAACAGGATTAAGAGCAGATTCGATTACAGCCAAATATTTTAACTCGAGAGGTAAGTTATACATATCAAGTTTTTCTTCAAATAATGGGAAATAGTAGGCAGCTAAACCTAGAAGCCGCGATGTTAATGTTCTTTTTTTCTGAGTATATAAATCAATATAACGGCGTACGTCTTCGTTAAAAACAAATGGGAAAGGTGAATTTACATTCATTTTTTCGAAGAGATGCTTATATTGCTCGTCAGTATATTGAGGAATATCATCTGCTTTAAAATGATATTTATTTAGAGTAAGGGTATCTCCATAAAAATTTTTACCATTAAAAAGAACTGATAAAGCAAGTGCATCTAATTGGGCAGCAACCAAATCATCACTAAAATAGGGAACAGGGCTAACTTCTTTAATAGTGTCGGTATTTTTTTGGGTTGCTATTGAAAAATTATGTATAAAGAAAAATAATATAAGAATGAATAATGTGTGTTTTTGATTCATGAGATTATATATTTTTAAGATATTGAAGAACAAGCATATAGATTAAATAAAAAACTAATTTTACTCTAATAACCTACAAACATAGAAATTTAATTTTATAAAAACAAAAAAAAAAAATAAATATTTGTAATTTTACTAAAAAATAAGAATGTTAAAAATGAAAAAATTAAAATTTTATTTAATTTTCTTAGTCATGTTACAAATGGGGGGTATATATGCACAGGATACAATAAAAATCAATGAGGTGAACAGGAGATTTGAACCAGCTATTTTTCCACAAGGTATAAAAAATATAAATATTTATTCTCGTCATGGTTGTGGCAGGTGTGGCTCTGTAATAGAGCAACTACAAAGTGCAGAAATTTCATTTTATGAGTATGATTTAGCCATTGATTCAATACAGATAGCTTTAGATTATAAAATATATAATACCTTGCCGTACAAGAATTTGGGTTATTCCATAAAATTTCCAGTAATAGAGCTTGATACTTTATTATATTTTAGTATTGAGAATCACGATGACTTTGTAAAAAGCTTAATAGAATATTTAAGAGCTAAAGACGAATAGAAAAAACGATTAAAATAATACTAGTTAAGTTGTGGGTCGATGGGAGATACAGACCAGAGTGTAAATTCTTTACCCATTTTTTTTAATATATTATTCCATAGTATCTGAGGTGTGTTTTCAAGGATATTATAGTTTTTGTAATCTACTACAATCCATGAATTTTCTTTAAGTTCATTATCTAATTGATTGGGCATCCAGCCGGAATAGCCGATATAAAATTTAATGAGGTCAGGTGTTATTTTATTGATGAGGATGAGTTCTTTAATGTGTTCAATATCTCCACCAAAGAATATGTTATCGTTTATCTTAATACTTCCCTCAATTAAATCGCCTAATGAATGCAGATAAAAAACGGAGTCGGTTTTTACAGGCCCGCCTAGATATACAGGACAATCGAATTGAGGCATTTCTCTTACTACTTCAGATATTGATAAATTGGGTATAGGTTTGTTCATAATCAATCCGTAGGAACCTTCCTTATTATGCTCTGCAAGTAGTATCACAGAGCGGCTGAAAAAAGCATCTTTCAGAAATGGCTCCGACAAGAGAAGTTTGCCTCCTTTAGGTTTTTTATATAATGTATAAATAGCTTCCATTGTCGTTTTTTTCTAAAATTAAAGAAAATTTTCTATCATTCAAAATAATTATTAATACTTTTGAAAAAAAATCAATTTCTTTTTTTCAAAAATAATACCAAACATATGATTATTACTGATAATTCAAAGTTGTATGAGAGATTGAGGCAAGAATATCCTTATTTTGTTTTTGAAAAGTATGAAATTATATATCATGATGTAAATTTAACCTTATGTTTTCATTTTAATTTATCTGACAAATATTTTTTTTACCCAAAAATTGAAATACCAATTAATGCAAATATTACAGACAAGTTGTCAGGTGATGCATTAGATAGTCTTGTTTTTCATCTTGGGCTGGTAGAGATGTTGAGTTATTGGAAAGCCACATGTTCGCCTGAGATTATTGTAAAACCATTTTTGCTTGAAGAGCCACAAATAAGATGGTGGAAAAATTTATTTTATCATGGGCTGGGTGAGTTTTTTTATTTAAATCATATTAAACCCGACTTTAAAGATTTTTTAAATATAAAAAGTAATGGTAATGACGTACTTAAGAAACGCAAATTTAATCTGCAGGATGACTTGATAATTCCTCTGGGTGGAGGTAAGGACTCAGCATTAACTTATGAGATATTAAGCAAGACCGACAAAGACAGTCTCATTTTTATGTTAAATCCCCAGCATATTGCTTTGGATGTTTTATTTGTAAAAGAAAGGGAACCCAAAGTTATATCTGCCTATAGAACAATAGACAATGGGCTTATTGAACTAAACAAAAAGGGTTTTTTAAATGGGCATACCCCTTTTTCTGCTTTATTGGCATTTTTGAATTTATTGATTTCGGCAATTACAAAAAGAAGAAACATTGTTTTGTCCAACGAGTCGAGTGCTAATGAGTCCACAGTTTATGGCAGCTCAATTAATCATCAATATTCGAAGACATATGCTTTTGAAAAGGATTTTCGTGATTATGTAAAAACGCATATTTCTGATGATTTTAATTATTTTAGTTTTTTACGGCCACTGAATGAATTGCAAATAGCATTTCTTTTTTCGGAACATACTCATTTTTTTAATTTTTTCAGAAGTTGTAATGCAGGTAGTAAAAAGAAAATATGGTGTGGTATGTGTCCCAAATGTCTGTTTACATATATTATTCTTTCTCCTTTTATAGAAAAAGAGAAGCTGGTAGGTATTTTTGGTACAGACCTGCTTGATAAGCAATCACTTAAGCCAATATTTGACCAGCTAACAGGAATTTCTGAAATAAAACCATTTGATTGTGTAGGCACTATTGAAGATGTTAATCTTGCCTTATTGATGACTCTTAAAAAAAATAAAGGAACAACCTTGACCTGTTTACTAAAATATTATGCTGAGAGCGAATTATATAAAAAATATCAAGGATATAATTACCAGGCATATTTGAGAACTTATAATAAAGAAAATTTTTTAAATACTGACTTTGAATTAATTCTAAAAAGTAATTTAGAAAAGAGATTAAGTATGTTTAAGTTATAATAAATAGATGGAAAGAAAAATCAGGGCAATACTCAAGCCAAACAGAATTGCAATATTGGGATATGGAAGAGAGGGGCGTTCATCATATAAATTTATAAGAAATTATTATCCTGAGAAGGAGATTGGAATTTTTGACAAATCTGAAGGTGTTAAAAATGACAATTTATTAAGTAATGATAGAAACTGTATTATTTATGCAGGAGCACATTATCTGGAGCATATATCTGGATATGATTTGGTTATAAAAAGTCCGGGTATTTCGTACAAAGAAATAGAGGGGATAGAGTTTAAGGGTAAGATACATTCTCAATCGGGTATTTTTCTTGAACTATTTGCAGGACAAATAATTGGAATAACAGGAACAAAAGGAAAGAGCACCACATCAAGTATATTGTATCATGTGTTAGAACATGCAGGTTTTGATGTTGTTTTTGTGGGTAATATAGGCATTCCACCTTTTGATAAAATAGATGATATTAAAAAGAATACCCATATTATTTATGAATTGTCGTCCCATCAACTTGAAACGGTAGTATATTCGCCACATATAAGTGTTATTTTAAATATATTTCAGGAGCATCTCGACCATTATAAATCATTTGAAGATTATAAGAAGGCAAAGATGCGTATAGCTCAATTTCAAGAAGTAGGTGATTATTTAATATACAATGCTGATAATGAGAATTTAATAGAACAATTACGGGAACTTAAAATAAAAGCCCAGAAGCTTCCATTTTCAACACAAAGCGCACATGAATCTGGGATTTTTTATAATGGTACAATCCTGAGGTATAAATTATTTTCGGAAGAGTTCATTTATAGGGATAATCAAATAGAACGACAACTGCGAGGAGTACATAATTTGATGAATATTGCTGTTGTTATAATGATATGTAAAATACTTGGAATAGAAGATGGTGTTATAATAAAATTTATATCTACATTTAAGCCATTAGCACATCGTTTGGAGTATGTTGGCAATTTTAATGGCAAGCATTTTTATAATGATTCTATTGCAACGATACCCGAAGCAGCTATTGAGGCCATAAAAACAATAGATAAAATTGATACTTTTTTGACAGGCGGGTATGACAGGGGGATTGATTATAAAAAATTTATTATTTTTTTGTTAGAAAGTCCAATAAGTAAAGTTGTTTTTATGGGTGATGCAGGGGAACGCATGTTTAAATTAATAAACACATACACACACAGTAAGATGTGTTTTTGGTACGATAATTTTGATGAAGCTGCACTTAAAGCAATAGAATTGACTTGTACAGGTGGTGTTTGTTTGATGTCGCCGGCAGCAGCAAGCTATGGCATGTTCAATGATTTTAAAGAAAGAGGGGAGAGGTTTGTAGAAATTATAAAAAGTGAAGCTAAAATCAAATAGGATTATTCTTCTTTTTTCTTTTTAGTTGTTTTTTTAGCAGGTTTTTTCTCTTTGTCTTCGGTTTCTTTAGTTTCTTTTTTAGGTTTTTCTGTTTTTATTTTTTCTTTTTTTACAGCTTCTTTTTTAGGTTTTTCTACTGTTTTTTCAGGAGTTTCGCTAATTGGAACTTCAGGAGTTTCGTTTATGGAAATAACTGGTTCAACGGGTTCAATAATTTCAACAACTTCGGTTTTCTTTACTTCAGCAATCTTAGCAGTTTTCACTTCTTTTGTTTTATTAACAGCTTCAGCAATAACAGTTTTTTTTCGTGAACGTGTAACGCCATAAGAACCCATAAAAATTTTTCCTCTTCTGGTTTTTTTATCTCCTTTTCCCATAAATATTAAATTTAATTAAACAATTTCTAAAAATCAAAATTTATAATAAGTGCAAAATTAATAAAAATTACATAAGAAACTAAAAAAGAAAAAAATACGGCAATTTCTTTTTTTGAAGTGCTATGAAAAAATTAGTAACTGTTTTCTCTCTTTTCAGATATAATCTTTGTACAATGGAATGACAAGAGTTTAACTATTTATCATGAATCAAAAAAAAAGTCTCAAAAATTACAGCACTTCAAAAAAAATTATCCAAAAACATTTTATGATTAGAACAATTAAGAATGTTTATTAATGGTATATTTACAAATAATTATTTTCGGTTTTGAATTTTTTTTCGAGCAGGTGTGCATTTTTTATGGTGTTTTTGCACCATTCGACGAGTATCGGGTATGTATCTTCTTTATTTAATTGCCAATTAATTTCAGAGTTATGAAGTTTTTCAGTGAGGTTGGCAAGGAAAAGAGCAACAGTAACAGATATATTAAAACTTTCGGTGAAGCCGTACATAGGGATTTTTATATGAGCATCTGCATTATCGAGTGCAATGTCGGAGAGTCCCTCTTTTTCAGTTCCAAAAAGCAGGGCAATTTTATTATCGGGAGTAATTTGAGAAATATTAACAGAAGAATTATGAGGTGTTGTAGCAAGAACTTTATATCCTTTTTGTTTAAGTATAAAGATACAGTCTAGGGTATTGTTTTCGTATGAATTATATTCATATATGTTGAGCCATTTGGAAGCTCCGAGAGCAATGTCGGGGTTGACCTGATAGGTGTTTTTATTTTCAATAATATGCACATCCTGAATGCCGAAACAGTCGCAGGAACGAAGTACAGCGCTTGTATTATGCGACTGATAAATATCTTCCAAAGCAACAGTGATGTGTCGGGTTCTATTCTGAATAACATCTTCAAATCTTTTTAAACGTTCGTTGGTGATAAAGTCTTTAAAATACTCAAATAGTTTTTTTTGATATATGAGGTTTGTCATATGGGAATATAAATTAACATTAATACAAAAATAGTTAATGTTTTAAATCAGAAATAAAAAAGCTGTCTTTTTGGAGACAGCTTTTTTTAGATATCAGATAGCAATAATTATTTTACATCATGCCACCCATGCCACCCATACCTGGGTTTGGCATTGGAGGCATAGGGTTTTCTTCTTTTTTGTCGGCTATAACGCATTCTGTAGTAAGGAGCATGCCTGCGATTGAAGAGGCATTTTCGAGAGCAACGCGGCAGACTTTAGTGGGGTCAATAACACCTGATTTGAAAAGGTTTTCATATTTTTCTGTTCTGGCATTAAATCCGAAGTCGTCTTTGGCTTCTTTAATTTTTTGTACTACAATAGAACCCTCAATACCAGCATTTTCCACGATTTGTCGCAGTGGTTCT
>CAZVOS010000003.1:0-10054 GCA_964628845.1 uncultured Bacteroidales bacterium
GTTTTAATAATGAAATTAGTACAACCGTATATATCCGTATAGGTATAAGTAATAATCTGTACTCCTGCCCCTGCATCAAAAGGATCGAATATGCCAGCATTTACACCATTTCCTGAATAAGTACCACCAAGAGGCGTACCCCCTGTAAGAGCGACCATAGTATCGTTTGAACACACTTCAAACAATGGTAAAGAAAGCTCAACAAGAGGCAAAGGATTTACAACAATAATTGTTGAGGTATCCACCACACAGTTGTTGTTATCAATATAATGATAATAAATTGTATGCTGACCAGCTCCCGCAGTTTGTGGATAAAAATGCCCTGATACAACACCAGGCCCTGAATAAGTGCCACCAGCAGGAAGTACACATTGCAATAAGAATGGTGCCGCATCAATACACATAGGGCTTACAGGAAACACACTTAATACAGCCAGGTCGTTAACAACAACTACAGTAGTATCTTTATTTGTACAACCATAAAAATCGGTATAAGTATAAACAATTTCATAAATACCTATACCTGCGGCTATGGGGTCGAATATATTACCTGATACGCCTGTTCCTGTAAAAGTACCTCCGGCAGGATTGCCATAAATATAAACAGATGAAGAGTTGATACAATATGAAGTATCAAGACCCGTAATGGTTAATTGTGGTAAGGGTTTCACATCTGTATTTTGGCTGAAAGAATTTGTACAGCCATTACTGTCTGTAAAGGTATAAGTAATCAGATGAGAACCAACGCCGGCATCATCTGGTATAAACATATCGTAATACATACCTTGTCCGCTGAATGCTCCTCCTGAAGGTATCCCTACAACAGTATCGGAAGGTGCATTAACACAATAATACGGGTCTAAACTTGTAAAAGTAACAACAGGTAAAGGATTAACAGTAATGGTTTGGGTGGCAAAGTTAACACAACTGTTTGTATCTGTATATTCGTACATCAAAGTATGAGTTCCTACACCGGCTGCAGCAGCATTAAATTCAGCAAAAGAAACACCTGGTCCAGAATAAGTACCTCCTGTGGGTAATCCTTCTGTTAATGTAATAGGCAAAGCATCCACACATAATGCAGGCAAAGTATCGAAAGTAACTACAGGTAAATCAAGCACTGTAACGGTAACATCTATAGTATCGCTGCAAACATTATTATCTGTATATGTGTAGCTGATAAGATGGATGCCAACGCCGGCATCAGAAGGATTAAAAGCATCTCCATTAATACCATTACCGAAGAAAATACCTCCTTGTGGAAATCCGTAAAGAGTATCCACCATACTATTGACACAATACACACTATCTAAAGAAGAAATCTGTAATTGTGGTAAAGGAAGTACAGTTAACTGCTGATATAAAGTATCGCTGCATGAATTACTATCTGTATAAACATAGCCAATATAGTGAGTTCCAACACCTGCTAATCCAGGATTAAAGAAATCTCCAGAAATGCCTGCACCTATAAAATAACCACCAGCAGGCAAGCCCGATATAGAATCTGCTGGTGCATTATAACAATACAGCGTATCGAGGCCAATAATTGTAAGTATAGGAAGTGAATTTACAGTGATTGTTTCGGTATCGTAATTAACACAGCTGTTAGAATCTGTGTAAGTATATGTAATAACGTGTGTTCCGGCACCTGCTATGTCGGCAAAAAAATCATTATTAACAACGGCTGTTCCTGTAAATGTTCCTCCAAGAGGAGTTCCCCCTGTTAGAGTAAACTGAGCTTCGTTTAAGCAAACATCTGATAGCGGAGCCAATACTACATTTGGCAAATCGTGTACTGTTACAATTTGGGAAGCAGAATCAACACAAGAATAAATATCAGAATAAATATATGTAATAGTGTGTTGCCCAGCTCCTGCATCTGACGGATAAAATAAGGTATTTGCTATACCAGCTCCCGTAAATATGCCTCCTGCGGGTAATGGATTAAGTTGTACCACAGGAGCATCAATACAATATTCCTGAGCAAGTCCAGTAAAGGTTACAATAGGTAATGCTTTTACTTCAACCATTTGTGTTTCAAAATCAGTACATGAATTATTGTCGGTAAAAGTATATGTTATGTAATGGAAGCCAACACCTGCAAGCATAGGATTAAATGTATTATTAACGATACCATTACCACTGAATGTTCCTCCTGATGGTGTTCCTACAAGGGGTATGCTGTCATCAAATATACAATAATACGGTGCCAGACCTAAAAAGCTCACAACAGGTAGGGGATTTACACTAATAGGTTTCACATTGGAATTGACACAACTCACGCTATCGGTATATGTGTAAGTAATATGATGAGTTCCAACACCGGCTATATCTGGATAAAAAACATTATTAATAATACCTTGACCTGAATAAGTTCCACCCAAAGGTAAGCCACCGTACATGTTAAATGGTAAAGCATCAACACAAACATCATTAAGAGGGGAAAGACTTACAATAGGCAATGGATATACCTGGACCTGTTTAGATTCAAAATTTGTACAGGTATGAATGTCGGTATAGGTGTATGTAATGGTATAAATACCTGCTCCTGCATCATCGGGATTGAAGATACTGTCAAAAATACCTGCTCCTGAAAATGTTCCGCCTGCGGGTATTCCATTTAATACAGCCACGGGAGCATCTATACAATAAGCTGTATCCAATCCAGAAAATGATACAATGGGCAAATCGTAAACAATAGTGCTATGTATAGCGCTAACAATACAATTGAAAGTATCGATAAAAGCATATTCGATATCATGAGATCCTGGCCCTGCTAAAGCAGGGTGAAAATCATTGTTCACAATACCTGGTCCTGAAAAAGTTCCGCCTGTAGGCACGCCAGTAAGCGGAGCAACCGGCTCATCAATACAATATTGCAAAGCCAATCCTGTAAAGTTAACACTTGGTAGTTGGTTAACGGTTGTTTGTTGTGTTTGTGAATTAATACAGCCGTTATTATCAATAAATGTATAGGTGATATCAAAAGTACCCACTCCAGCAATATTTGCATAAAAAATATTATTTACCATGCCTGGCCCGCTAAAAGTACCACCGGATGGTGTTCCCGTAAGTACAGCAGCATCGTAATAACAATATATACTGGCAAGCCCTATAAATGATACTACAGGAACGGGATTGACTATTGTAGTTTTGGTCGTATCTTTAATACATCCATTGTCATCCTGATATGTATAGGTTATTTGATGTATTCCTGTTCCTGCTTGTACAGGAGAAAAGAAATCGCCTGTTATTCCTGCACCAGAAAATGTACCACCTGTAGGATATCCTATAAGCAAATCGCCTGGATTGTCAATACAATAAGCTGAATCTAATTCGGAGAAAGTAGCAATGGGATAAGGATATATTACCAGCGTCATATCGTCTGTGGCAGTATCTGCATTACATACAGCAGTAATAGTCATTACAACAGAACCAAACTCATAAGGATTTGGAAAATAAGTAGGTGAATGGGTTGTATAATTAGTGATGTTACCTATACCTGTATGAGTCCATAAAACCATTGGATTAGAGCTTGTAGCATCAAAAATCATGAATGTATCGTTGGCACATACAAACGCATCGCTTCCAGCATACACATTAGGCAGGCCAACTACAGTAACCAACACATCATCGGTAGCAAAACATGATGATAAAGAATCGGTTACCGTAACTATGTAATTAGTAGTAGCATAGGGTGTTGCGAGAGGAGTAGCTATAGCAGCATCATCGAGGTGATAATTTGGTGTCCAGTTATAATATACGCCATTAATAGTTTGTGTTCCGATTACAACCCCTGGTCCACCACAAGGGATGGCCTGATTAAGACCTGCATTAGCACTAGGAGTACCTGTAACTGTAATATTAACAGCATCTGTACCAAAACATCCTGTTAATGAGTCTGTAACAGTAAGATAATACGTTGTATTACCAAGGGGTGTTGCCGTTGGTTGAGCGCTTGAGGAATCATTAAGAGCATAGGTGGGCGTCCATAAATATGCTAAGCCAGGGATGTCTTGAGTACCAATTAAAGCACCTGTTCCACCGCAAGATATAGATTGGTCTAATCCTGCATTCGCTATTGGAGCACCCGCAACAGTAATGCTTACAGAATCCACACCATAGCATGTTGTTGATGTATTGGTAACTGTTAAATAATAGGTTGTATTGGCTAAAGGAGAAGCTGTTGGTTGAGCAGTATTGGTATTGTTTAATGCATAGCCCGGAGACCATATGTAAGTCATTCCTGTAACTGATGCTGTACCAATAAGTGTTCCTGGTCCACCACATCCAATAGTTTGATTAGCTCCTGCATCCGCCAATGGTGCACCAATTACTGTCAGGTGAATATCATCAGTAGCATAGCAGCCAGTAATATTATCTGTTACAATAAGCGTATAAGTAGTATGTGTTTGTGGGGTGGCAGTTGGTTGGGCTATATTGGGATTGTCGAGATAAATTGATGGTATCCATGTATATGATACACCTGATTGAACCGATGTTCCTATTGATATAGCGTCTCCGCAACTTACTGACTGGTCTAAGCCTGCAGCAGCTATAGGGGCTCCCATTACTGTTATTGTAACATTATCTGTATTATAACAACCTGTGTTGATTTCTGTTACCGTTAAAGTGTAAATGGTATTTCCCAGAGGTGTTGCAAAAGGTTCTGCAATATTGGGGTCGGACAATGTATTTGCAGGACTCCAGTTATAAGAAATACCACCGATTGATTGAGAACCAATAAACACACCTGTTCCACCACAGTTTACAGACTGGTCTATACCGGCATCAGCTACAGGACTGGCTAATACAGTTACAATTACATCATCTGTGGCATAACATCCAGTGTTGACATCAGTAACTATGAGGTAATAAGTGGTATTGGTTAAAGGATTGGCTGTTGGTTGAGATATATTGGGGTCGGATAAACCAGTTGCGGGCATCCAGTTATAAGAAAGCCCTGTAGTACCTAATATGCCTAACAACACCCCAGTAGTGCTACCGCAATTTATCGACTGGTCGAGGCCTGCATTTGCAATAGGGGCTACTAAAACGGTTATTGACATTTGATCGGTGGCATAGCAACCAGTAATGGAGTCTGTAACAGTAAGCACATAGGTTGTGTTAGCCAAAGGATTAGCAATAGGTTGGGCAATATTTGGATTGTTTAAACCAGACGAGGGTTGCCAATTGTAAACAAGTCCATTTAATCCTGGTGTACCAATAACAACACCAACAATGCTCCCACAATTTATAGACTGATCTTGTCCTGCATTTGCTGTTGGCGCTCCAATGACAGTAATAACAACATCATCGGTACTATAGCAGCCTGTATTACCATTTGTTACAGTTACGACATAAGTTGTATTTGAAAGGGGTGTTGCAAAAGGTTCGGCAATATTAGGATTATCAAGACCTGTAGCTGGCGACCAATTATAACTCATACCCATAATAGCAGTTGTTCCTATGCTTACACCACTGCCACCACAATTTATATTTTGGTCTGGACCAGCATCAGCAAATGGGGAACCATTAATAGATATAATAGCTGTATCAATATCAAAACAACCATTAATAGTATCTGTTACAGTTAAAACATAGGTAGTACTTGTTATAGGATTGGCTAATGGTTGTGCAATATTTGGATTATCCAAACCAGTAACAGGAGACCAATTATAGACATAATATGGTTGTTGGGCAGGAGTACCTAAAGTAGTTCCAGTGCCACCACAATTAATTAATTGATTACCACCTGCATTTGCAATTGGGGCATAATCAATATTAAGAATCATGGTATCTGTTTTCGGACAGCCCAACAGATTGGTTACTGTCATAAATAAAGAAATAGGGCCGTATTCAGCAGTACTTGGTATGTATGTAGGATTCATTAAACTTGAGTCGTTAAAATGCCCTAATCCGTTGTGTGTCCAACTTATTATGTTTAAAGAATCTGTTGTTGCATCCCAAATAGTATAAGGAACATTGGAGCATATTTGAGCATCATTTCCTGCAAATAACGTAGGATAAGGTCTTACATAAACTATTAATGCAAAGTCGTTACCTACACATGCAGGAGTAGTTGATGAGGTGGGTGTGATAAGGTATTTTATCATGGCAGCAGATAAGGTATTATTAATGAGAGTATCATTAATTTGTGTTCCTGAACCGCTGTTAAAACCAGATGCAGAACCAACAAATAATGTTGGTGTCCAAGTAAATGTTGTTCCTGTTAAACTGGAAGTAATCGCATAATTTAAACTCTGTCCTGAACAAATATATACCGTATCGGTTGAATTAATAACAGGAACAGGTAAAATTTCTACTGCTTGTGTATTAAAATCAGTGCAAAGGTTAGAGTCTGTATAAGTATAGGTAACATTAAAAGTGCCTACACCTGATACCGATGTGTAGAAATAATCATCATTTACACCTGTTCCTGACCATGTGCCTCCAACAGGAGTTCCTGTAAGATTAATTGGTGGATTGTTATGACAATATGCGGGTTGTAAATTAGTAATGTTAACAATAGGAAGCGGATTAACAATAACATCTTTTGTTGTAAAGCTTACACAGGTATAAATATCGCTGTATGTATAAGTTATTGTATGGGTACCTGGCCCGGCAGAATCAGGATAGAAATAGTTACCATAAACACCTGCACCACTAAAAGTTCCGCCAGAGGGAATGCCAAAAAGTTGAGATGGTAAATAATCAACACAATAAGCAGAGTCGAGGCCATAAAAGGCAATAACAGGTAGTCCATGTACAGTAACGTTCTGGCTTACACTATTAATACAGCCATACACATCTGTATGATGGTATTCTATGGTATGATATCCTATGCCAGCTGAATCGGGATAAAAAGTATTACCGTTTATACCTGGCCCGCTGAATGTGCCTCCTACAGGATCTCCCGTTATCACAACAGGTAAATCATCGACACAATAATCTGTTCCAAGGCCAATAATATTAACGGCTTGAAGTACGGTTACAGTGGTTGTTTGAGTATCCGTATTTAAGCAAGTATTGGCATCAATATAAGTATATACTATCTGATGAGTTCCATTTCCAGAAATGGAAGCATAGAAAATATTACCCACCATGCCTGGCCCGGTAAAAGTGCCTCCGAGAGGCGATCCTGTTAAAATAGCCGCTTCGTAAGGACAATAAAAAGGAGCTAAGCCCGTAAAAGAAACAACGGGTAAAGGATTAACTGTAACTATTTGAGAATATGAATTATAACAAGTATTTCCATCGGTATAATGATATGTTATAGTATGTGTGCCTGTTCCAGCAGCACTTGGAACAAACATATTGCCAATCATACCTGGGCCTGTAAAATATCCTCCAACTGGGCTTCCTGTTAGTGTTGTAATAGGTGCATCTATACAATAAGCTGCAGATAATCCTGAGAAAAATACAACAGGTAAGGGATTTACAATAACTTGTTGTGATGTTGTATTAAAACAACCATTACCATCCGCATAAAAATAAGTAATCGTATGTGTTCCTGCACCAGCTGTTTGAGGATTAAAATCATTACCAGAAATTCCAGGTCCTGAAAAAACACCTCCAGGGGGAACACCAGTAAGTGTTGCTATGGGTTCGTCAATACAATAAGCAGCATTTAATCCAAAAAAGCTTACAATGGGTTGAGGATTAACGACAACTGTTTGAGTATCATGATTCAGACAGCTATTTCCATCTGTATAAGAATACACAATATTAAATGTTCCTACGCCTGCAATATTAGGATAGAACGTGTTTCCAACAATACCTGCACCAGAAAAAGTGCCTCCTGATGGTGTTCCTGTAAGCAATTCAGGGGAAGCATATATACAATACGGGCTTTGCAGGCCTGTAAATGAAACAACTGGAAGAGCATAAACATCTGTCATCTGAGTATTATAGTTGGTACATCCATTTACATCAGTATAAGTGTATGTAATAAAATGAGTTCCAACGCCAGCATCACCTGGATTAAAAATATTACCCGACATACCTGGACCGCTATAAGTCCCTCCAGGTGGCAATCCTATTAAGCTGGTGGGAGGATTGTCTATACAATAGCTGTTACTTAAACCCAGTAAGCCCACCAAGGGAAGCGGATGCACTGTTACTGTTTGCGAACTGCTGTTAGTACAAGAGTGTCCATCTGTGAAAGTATATGTAATAACATACGTTCCTGCACCAGCAACAGCAGGATTAAATACATTACCTGAGATACCAGTACCTGAGAATGTACCTCCTGGCGGAGTTCCTATTAATGTAGCAGCGGGTTCATCAATACAATATTCACTTGCTAAGCCAGTAAAGCTTACTATAGGAATATCATAAACCTGAACCTGTTGCGTTTGGAAATTCATACATCCATTAGGATCAATATATGTGTATGTTATTGTATGAAGGCCTGCCCCGGCAAGATTAGGATAGAAGTAATTTCCTGTAATACCGTTTCCAGAAAAAGTACCACCAGAAGGAGTTCCTGTAAGAATAACAGGTGGTGCGTCAGTACAATATTCTGACAGTAAGCCAGAAAAACTTACAGCCGTGTAGTTAAAAACTGTTACTGTAATTACATTAGAATTGAGTGTGGCACAGGTATTAATAAGTGTCCTTCTGAAACAAGTTGTTTGTGTTAGAGGTGTGGGCTGAGTATATGTAGTATTTGTAGCACCGATAATATTAGACCAGGCACCTGAACACCCTGGCTGTATTTGCCATTGGTAAGCATATACACCAGAGCCACCTGATGGCAGAGTAATATTATAGAACGGTTGTGGAATGCTGTCGTAACATATCGATTGATTATACCCAATAGTTCCGGGGGTTAAATCAGAATAAACAGTAACCGTGATAATATTAGTAAATAATATGCCACAAGAACCGGAAGTTACCTGACGGCGATAGCATGTTGTTTGGGTAAGGTTTCCAAGTAAGTCGTAAGTAGAAGCAGTAGCACCAGAAATATCAGACCAAGAGCCCATACATAATGCTTGTTGTTGCCATTGATAGGTATATGAACCAGTACCTCCAAGAGGCGCAAGTGTTTGAGTAAAGCCAGCAGGTGATGTGTTATAACAGATTGTTTGATCGCTAGCAATTGTACCTGGTGTAAAATCTGTATAAACTGTAACAGTTAGTGTATTGGAATAAACAGTGCCGCAGGTTCCTGATACAACTCTTCTGCGGAAACAAGTGGTTTGTGTTAAGCCAGTAGAATGTGTATAAACATCACTTATTGCTCCAGATATATCAGACCAGCCACCACTGCATCCCGGCTGTATTTGCCACTGGAAAGCATAAGAGCCAGTGCCTCCTGTTGGAGAAACTGTATTGGTAAAGGTAGTAGGTGTTGTATTATAGCATATGGTCTGACTTGCTGCAACAGAGCCAGGTGTTAGGTTAGCAAACACAGTTACTGTAATTGTATTTGAATATACAGTACCACAGGAGCCACCACTAATAACTCTTCTTCTGAAGCACGTTGTTTGGGTCAGGTTGCCTGTAAAATTATAGGTTGTGGCAGTAGCACCTGATATGTCTGACCAAGCGCCAGAGCATCCTGGCTGTTGTTGCCACTGATAGGTATATATGCCATTGCCTCCTGAAGCTGCTGCTGTTTGTGTAAATGCAGCAGGTGATGTATTATAACAAATAGTCTGGTCGGCGGCAATACCTCCAGGTGTTAAGTCTGCATAAACAGTAACTGTTACAGTATTGGTAAATACAGTACCACAAGAACCAGAAGTAACTTGCCTTCTGTAACACGTTGTCTGGATAAGATTTGCGGGCTCATCATAGGTAGAGCCGGTAGCTCCTGATATATCTGCCCATCCCCCACTGCATCCGGGCTGTATTTGCCATTGATAGGTATAGGTACCATTGCCCCCTGTGGGCGCAAGTGTTTGTGTAAAGCCAGCTGGTGATGTGTTATAACAGATTGTCTGATTGCTCGCAACTGTTCCAGAGGTTAAATCGGCATATACTGTTACGGTTAGTGTATTGGAATAAACAGTGCCGCAGGTTCCTGATACAACTCTTCTGCGGA
>CAZVOS010000003.1:10154-18898 GCA_964628845.1 uncultured Bacteroidales bacterium
TGCCATTGCCTCCTGAAGCTGCTGCTGTTTGTGTAAATGCAGCAGGTGATGTATTGTAACAAATGGTCTGGTCGGCGGCAACACTACCAGGCGTTAAGTCGGGATAAACAAAAACTTCAATAGTATTAGAAATACCATTGGCACAGGAATTTAAATTTGTTCTTCGGTAGCAGGTTGTTTGGGTTAAATTGCCAGTATAATTATATGTAGATGCTGTAGCACCTGTAATGTTTGACCATGTTCCAATACAACCTGGCTGTTGTTGCCATTGGTATGTAGTGCCTGGTGCGCCTCCAGTTGAAGCAACAATATTTAGAAAAGCAGCCGGTGATGTATTGTAACAAATGGTTTGATTATTACCAACTGAACCTGGTGTAACCTGCCCATAAACATTTGTTGTATGCATGCTAGAATTGGTACAAGAATAGCCATCTGTATAAGTATATGTTATATTATGGTTACCCTGCCCTGCTAATGAGGGATAGAAGCTATTAGCACTGATACCATTTCCAGTAAAGGCGCCTCCTGAAGGACTTCCTGTTAACAGAGCTGCGGATGCCTCATAACAATAATTGGCAGCAAGACCGCTAAAAGATACTGTTGGCAGATTGTGTACTGTTGTAGATTGTTGTGTTGAATTAGTACAGCCAATACCATCTGTATAAGTGTAGGTAATTGTATGGGTTCCGGCTCCTGCTGTAGTAGGATTAAAAGTAGTACCAGATATTCCAGGTCCACTGAATGTACCACCTGAAGGAAAACCTGATAATGTAATTACAGAGGAATTAATACAATAATGTGCCTGTAACCCGCTGAATGTAACGGCAGGTAAAAGATTCACTACAGCCGTATAAGATTTTGCGTTTGTGCATCCATTGGCATCGGAATAGGTATATGTTATTGTATGAACGCCAGCTCCAGCAAGAGAAGGTGTAAAAGTATTACCTGAAATACCAGGTCCACTAAATGTACCACCTGAAGGGAATCCTGTTAAAATTATAGGTGTGGTGTTGTTGATGCAATAGGGGCCGGCAAGTCCTGAAAAGTCAACAATAGGCAATCCAATAACTGTAACATTTTGTGAAGAACTATTAGTACAAGTATTGCCATCGGTATATGTATAGGTAATCACATTAGTACCTACCGCTGCGTAATAAGGGATAAAAGTATTACCAGAAATACCATTTCCACTAAAAGTACCTCCACTTGGAGAGCCAGTTAAATTTACGGGTGTTGTTTGGCTTATACAATAGGGACCTGCAAGACCGGAAAAGCTCACAACAGGAAGGGGATTAACAGTTATCGTAATTGTATTTGAATATGCTGTGCCACAGGGTTCTGTTACCTGACGGCGGAAGCAAGTAGTTTGTATAAGTACAGAAGGATGGGCGTAAATATTGCTATTGGCACCTGAAATATTGCTCCAAGCCCCAGAACATCCAGGTTGAATCTGCCACTGATAGGCATAAGACCCATTACCACCAGAAGGAGATGCCACATTTGTAAATGAAGAAATGTTCTGGTTGTAACATATTGTTTGATTGGCAGCTACGGTGCCACCAGTTAAGTTTCCATAAACTGTTACAGTAATTGTATTTGTGTTTACTGTGCCACAACTGCCCGAAGTAACCCGTCTTCTGTAGCAAGTAGTTTGGGTAAGATTGGCTGGTTCGTTATAAGTAGTAGCTGTTGCACCGGAGATATTAGACCAAGCGCCTGAACACCCAGGTTGTATTTGCCACTGATAGGTATAGCTGCCTGTTGCACCACTGGGTGGCACAGTTTGACTAAATGCAGCGGGGCTGGTATTATAGCATATTGATTGATTAGCAGCAATGCTACCTGCTGTTAAATCTGCATAAACGGTTATTGTAATTGAATTTGTAGCAACAGTACCACAAGAGCCAGATGTTACATTTCGTCTGAAGCAAGTTGTTTGCGTTAAATTGCCTGGCTGATATGTTGAAGATGTAGCTCCTGAAATATTTCCCCAGCCACCGGAGCAACCTGGTTGGCTTTGCCATTGGTATGTATAACTGCCTGTACCTCCCGTTGGTGCAGCAGATTGGGTAAGTGCGGCAGGCATTGTATTGTAACATATTGTTTGACTGGCAGCTACAGAACCGGCATTAAGGTCGGCATAAACTGTTATAGTTAATGTATTGGAACTTACAGTACCACAGGAGCCGGATGTAACATTTCTTCTGAAACAAGTTGTTTGAGTTAGGTTTGTGGTATGTGTGTATATATTGCTGTTTGCTCCTCCTATATCACTCCAGCCACCAGAACAGCCGGGTTGTATCTGCCATTGATAAGTATAACTGCCTGTACCACCTGTTGGGGCTCCTGTACTTGTAAAGGCAGCAGGTGTAGTGTTGTAGCAAATTGTTTGACTTGCTGCTACTGAGCCAGCCGTTAAATTGCCATAAACTGTAACGGTTATAGTATTTGTTGCAACAGTACCACAAGAACCAGAAGTTGTGTTTCTTCTGTAGCATGTTGTTTGAGTAAGATTGGCTGGTTCATCGTATGTAGAAGCTGTAGCCCCTGAAATATTAGACCATCCGCCACTGCAACCAGGTTGTATTTGCCATTGGTATGTATAACTGCCTGTGCCACCGCTGGGAGCAACTGTTTGAGTAAATGCAGCAGGGCTTGTATTATAGCATATAGACTGGTTACTGCCTACACTGCCTGCTGTTAAATTGGCATAAACGGTAATTGTTATGGTGTTTGTAGCTACTGTGCCACAAGAGCCGGATGTAGTATTTCTTCTGTAACAAGTTGTTTGTGTAAGAGCCCCTTCTTGATATGTACTTGCTGTAGCACCAGAAATATTGCCCCAGCCACCAGAACAACCAGGTTGGCTTTGCCATTGGTATGTATAACTGCCTGTGCCTCCTGTGGGTGCAGCAGACTGAGTAAATGCGGCTGGTGTTGTATTGTAACAGATTGTTTGGTTGGCAGCAACCGTTCCTGCAGTAAGGTCGGCATAAACAGTTACTGTAACTGTATTTGACAGGGCGCTTTGTCCACTTGAAGTGGCTTCTCTTCTAAAACACGTCAGTTGAGTAAGAGGCGTGGAATGGGTATATACATTACCTGTGGCCCCACTTATATTGCTCCATGCGCCAGAACATAAGGGTTGAATTTGCCACTGATAAATATATGTACCACTGCCACCAGTTGGCGACACTATATTGGTAAAGCCAGAGGGTGTTGTATTATAGCAGATAGTCTGGTCTGTACCGATAGTTCCACCTGTTACCTGTCCTTGAACGACAACAGTAATAGTATTTGAATTTGCTGAGCCACAAGTGTTTGTAGCTACTCTTCTGAAGCAAGTATTCTGGGTTAAATTACCAGTATAATTATAGGTTGAGGCAGTAGCACCGCCTATATTGCTCCATGCACCAGAACATCCTGCTTGCATTTGCCATTGATAAGTAAGTGCACCAGTGCCTCCTGTTGGAACAGATAGGTTGGTAAACGTTGATGGAGATGTGTTATAGGGTATGGTTTGATTAGTACCTACAGAGCCCCCGTTTAATTGAGCATACACAGTAATTTGGATGGTATTTGAATAGGTAGTGCCACAGGTATTAACAACACGACGCCTGTAACAGGTTGTTTGGATGAGGTTTCCTGGCTGATAGGTAGTTCCTGTTGCACCACTGATATCACTCCAGCCACCTGCACAAGTAGGTTGTTGTTGCCATAAGTAATTATAAGCACCTACGCCACCTGCTGGTAAAGCTACATTAGTAAATGCAGCAGGGCTTGTGCCATAACAAATAGACTGATTAGTAGCCACGGTACCAGGAGAAACATCAGCATATACAGTAACAGAAATAGTGTTTGAATAAACCCATGTGCAACTTCCTGAAATTACCCTGCGTCTGTAACAGCTTGTTTGTGTGAGTGCTCCTGGTGCATACGTTGTATTTGTGGCACCAGATATATCGGCCCATCCACCAGAACAGTTTGCCTGTATCTGCCATTGTAAGTTGTAACTTCCTGTACCACCAGAAAAAGAGCCAGTTTGTGTAAATGCTGCGGGAGTAGTATTGTAACAAATAGATTGATTAGAGCCCACAGAACCAGGGTTTAAATCTGGATATACAGTAATTGTTAAGTTGTTTGAATAAGCATCAGCACAAACACCCGACGACACACGCCGGCGATAACAAGTAGTGGTTGTAAGAGCAGGTGGTGCATAAGAATAAGCCGTAGCACCTGATATATTGCTCCAACCACTGCCACAACCACTTACAGTTGTACTTTCCCATTGATAAGCAAAAGACCCATTTCCACCACTTGGTGACGAGCCCGATAATGTTGCAGGTGCTGTATTGTAACACACACTTTGACTGGCAGAAATAGTACCCGGGCTTATTTGTGGCTGAACGGTAATAATAACATTATTATCAGATACGCTTGCCGGGCAGGGGTCAGATGTAACCCACCTGCGGTAGTATGTTGTTGTGGTTAATGCAGGGGGAGAATAGTTTATATTTTGATTGGGTGCAGGGCAATTGTTCCATGTGAGACCACCGTCTATACTATATTGCCAGCCATAGGTAAATCCTGTACCCCCTCCTGTAGGTGTTGAACCAATTAGTGGTGACGGTATACTCCCCGAACAAATGGTTTGATTTGCTGATATTGAATTATTAGCAACTCCGGGGTAAAAAATAACAGCAACACCAGCAGTAGCGGTACCCCAACACCCACTGCTTGTTCTGGGGCGTAAATAGTATGTACCATTATTTGTTAATGGATAAGTAGGGCCTCCATTGGCAGTACTTGTTCCAGCAGGGCTTGTCTGCCAGTACCATGTAACGCCTGTAGGAGGCGTTCCTACTGCATCGAGATAAACATTAGCACCAGCACAATACGTGCCACCTGGAGGCACTAATACAGGAGTCGTTGGTGTGGCAGGCAGGTTTTCTTTTATACGTAATATGGCAGAAGTAGCCCCTGAGTACCAAGGCAGGCAGCCTCCATAAGTATATTTGGTTACTTGTATCTGTACCCATCCGTTAAGAGATGAAGGCCAATCAACCCATGAATCTAATCCGCTACCAGTTGTAAAACCATTATTAGTACACGCTGAACCGCCGTCATCGTTATAATAAATTACAGCTGAGCCCCCCTGAAAAGCGGTTAGCTGAGAATCAAAACTAGGCAGATTATATGTGCCGCAAGTATTTATAGTATAAGATGAGCCAAGATATGCATAATGATTTATGTATTGTCCTGGTCCAATTGTTACAGAACTATAGGTATTACATTGGGCATAGCCAGAAAAACCACCATTACCAGACAGATAATTTTGAAAATTATTACAACCCCATGTGCCATAGGTTACTTCAATGTATCGCCTGTTTAAATAATTATATACCACATCACAAGCGCTTCCTCCCCAAACTCTGGAAGCATAAAAAGTATACATGGCTGTACCTGTAGCTGTACTGTTGCCAATTGTAGAATTTAAAGAATACTGAAATGTTCCCGAGGTTGCACCTGTGCCATAATAAACACTGGTAGAGCCATTAACGCCTGTAACATACGAACGTTGGTCTTCTATCCATGCACCATTATTGACGGCTGTAAATTCCCATAATAAATAGGTATTTGTTATTAAATTGCCAGCGCCAACAGCCACACTCAAATTACTTGCATAATAAGATGAGTAAAAACAAGAAGGTATTTGAGCATAGTCGTTATTTGTAACAACAGGGTCAAGTGTAACAGGAAATACCCTCTCTGGTGCGAGCAGCCATGAAGCTGGTACCATAAGATACAAAAAATATGTATTGTTGTTGATTGACTCTATTTTATAAGAGCCCATAATATGGTTTGTATTTCTGTTTGAATCTGAATCAAAATATACAGGTTTTATAAATCTTGCTTTTATTTCGCCTGTGTTGTTTTTTAAAACAACTTCGCCCTGCCAGTTTCCGTCTATCATAGTACCGTTATCAACATTGTATTCGAGAGACCAGCCATTGGGCACTTTAACTGTTTCGCGTATGCTTAGCCATTTGGCATCGGGATTAATAAGAGCAGGGGAAGATATAATATAATTTGATTTAATCATTGAAAAATCAAAATCTATTTTCATATCTATACCATTGAAAATGTTGTTAATATAAGCTTGGGCATTGCTTGCGTCAACATTAGCCATGATATTGTTAATATTTTGTTTGGATAGTATTTGTTCGTGCTGATTTAATTGAATTAACGATAATTCGTTTCCATATTGCAAACCATTATTCATTTCGTCCACTTGCATATTAATATGAGCTGTTTTGGCATCGAAAGCAATGGGTAAAGGTTGTTTATTGAGGTGATATACATCAGGGTTCTGAGGGTCTTTTTCAAAAGTAACGTCAATGGTGCGCCACCAATTGTCTTTATCTTTATAATGCATGGGCTCACCAGATTTTACTGTAGTAAAACTGCCATCGAGGTTTTGAAACAGTCTGCTATCGATAGTTCTTTCATGAATCAACTCATAACTATCCTGCATATCAGGATTGGCTAATTTTGTTTTTCCGTATTCGGGGTGTGATTTAAACCTTTCGGGAACAGACAATAAAACGATTTCATTTTCAGAAAGGGTTTCTGATTTTGAAACAACAGTATCTGTATTGCTTTTACTGTAGAATGGAAAATCCTGAGCCCTAAGCTTTGCAATAAACGAAAGCAACAAAATTATTGTTAAAAACAGGCATGAATGCCTGCAATTATTATTAGTAAATATTTTTTTCATGTAAATATTTAAAGTATAATATTAATTTTCAATTAATTAAAGTATAATTTAGTATAATCTACAAAGATATAAAAAAACCTTTTTGTAAACAAAAAAAAATACTATAGAAATAAAAAAACACCTAAGCTTATAATGCTCATAAAATCAAATGTTTACAAAAAACAAATAAAAGTCTTATAAAGTAATCTTTGTTAAACGTATATAGATTTTAAACTGTTTCGTTTTTAAATCTATTAAATATTCATATTTCGATACTTTCTAATGAAGTAAAAACTGTTTAAAAAATTAATGCTTTTTTTTTGTATCAAAGTTTATTTGTATTTTTGTTTTTTTTAGATTAATGGCAAGAGTATTAATAACAGGAGGCGCTGGATTTATTGGATATCATTTGAGTGTGTTATTTTTAAAAAATAATGAGTGTGTATATGCATTGGACAATATACAAGATGAAATAAGCGGACATATAAAGTATGAACGTTTGTTATTGTTAGGTATTGAAAAAGAAGAAGTGCAATATGGGAAATTAATAGAAAAGGGAAATTATCATTTTATTCAGGCAGATATTAATGATACGCCATTAATAGAAAAATTTTTGGTGAATAGGTCATTTGATGTTATTATCCATTTGGCGGCACAAACTGGTATTCGTAATTCTTTAATAAATCCGGATATTTATTTAAAGAACAATATAAATGGTTTTCATAATATATTAAGAGCTTGTATTAAATTTCATTTTAAGAAATTAATTTTTGCATCCAGTTCGTCTGTGTATGGAGAAAATAAAGAAATGCCCTACAAAGAAAATTTCAATACTGATAATCCAGAATCTTTATATGCTGTTACAAAAAAAACCAATGAACTTCTGGCACAGACTTATTCTAATTTATATCAACTAAATACCATTGGTTTAAGATTTTTTACTGTATATGGTCCTTGGGGACGGACAGATATGGCCCCATATATTTTCATTAAATCAATAAATGAAGGCAAAACAATTCATTTATTCAATAATGGTCAATCGTTACGAGATTTTACTTTTGTAGACGATGTTGTAAAAAGTATATATTTAATTTTTAGAAAAATTACATCTTCTGAATCAGATACCTATCCCCTTTTTTCAATATTTAATGTTGGGAACAGTAAAGCCGTTGTATTGCAAAAATTTCTGAGCACCGTTGAAAAACTTTTAAATAAAAAAGCACAAATCATTTATAAACCAAACCAGGAAGGAGATGTAACTGCAACTTATGCCTGTGTTGACAAACTATATAATTTTATTGATTTTAAGCCCGATACAGATATTGAAGACGGCTTAAGAAAAACGATTGATTGGTATATTAAACTTAAGCATTAATGAACCCTAAGCACATATTTGTATTTGTGGTTTGTGGAGCTGATGAGCATATTAACACCTTAAATTTTTCATTAAAATATCTCAAGCATTTTTCTAAAAATGATATAATTGTGGTGAGCGATTTACAAAGGAACAGCAAAACAATATTCCATGATAATATTATAGATATCCCAACGCCAAAACATTATAACCATCATCAGGCGAGTATTTATTTAAAAACGGCTTTACATAAATATCTTAATTTGGAACATAGCTATTGTTACCTCGACAGTGATGTTGTGGCTATTGATTCAAAAGTTGACACCATTTTTTCTTATTTTGAACAGCCCATTATTTTTGCATCTGACCATTGTACCACAATGGCATTTAGTCCTTATGCCATCACGTGTAAATGCCATGAAGAAAAAAAGGAAAAATACAAAATTCTCGACCAGCTTCAATTAAAATATAACCCCAATTTACTTATTAAAGACCCGATTTTATTAGACAAGTCGAGAGAGCTTATCAATACTTTTTATATTCTTAAAAGGAATCCTGTAATATATTCTTTATTAATATTAAAATACTTTCTTTCGCTACGTTATTTTAAACTTAATCTGGATTTTTATTTTG
>CAZVOS010000004.1:0-18022 GCA_964628845.1 uncultured Bacteroidales bacterium
AATGTCGGTACAGCCATAAACGAACTCTTTGCCCAAAAAATTGGTTTAATAAACACACAGGTATTATCCCCTCTCAAAGGAAGCTTGCGCAAACTGGTTACATTTTGCCCCATATCACATATCGAAAATTTAAGAACCGCTATTTTCGATGCAGGTGCAGGCCATATTGGCGGTTATGACTGCTGCAGCTATAACATCAAAGGGCAGGGCTCTTTCAGAGCTTCCAACAAAGCCAATCCATTCGTCGGTAAAATCAATCAACTGCATTTTGAAGAAGAAATACGCTTCGAAACAATTTACCCCATCCACCTCGAAAACATTGTTATTAACGCACTATTAAAAAACCACCCATACGAAGAAGTGGCTTATGACATTTACCCCCTCGAAAACACATACAAGCTATTTGGTGCTGGCTTAATAGGAGAACTAAAAAAATCAATAACTGTATTTGACTTCCTCTTAAAACTAAAAAAAACACTTAAATTAAAATGTATTAAACACAACAGCCCCGAAAATAAAACAATTAAGAAAATAGCTTTATGTGGTGGTTCGGGAAGTTTTTTAATAAAACATGCCATTACCCAGAAAGCTGATATATTTATCAGTGCCGAATTTAAACACAATCATTTTGTTGACTATCAGAACAGAATTATTATTGCAGATATTGGTCATTACGAAAGTGAGCATTTCTCTAAAGATTTAATAAAATCAATTTTAATTAAAAAATTTCCTAATTTTGCAATCGAGATTTCAGAAACAGAAAATAACCCTGTCTTTTATATATAAACATTAATTTATATGACCTATGGCTAAAACTAAAACAACACCGAAAACAAAAGATGATATTAAATCCACAAAAACAAAAAAAAGTACTATAGTTGAAAAAAACATAATCAAGGAAGAAGAAACCGAAATTACTACCACCCATAAGATTCATAAAGAAGAAACCGAAGATTTAACTATCCTTAATAAACTTCATGCTTTATACAGTCTCCAGCAAATTGATTCTCAAATTACTAAGATAAGAAGTATCCGAGGTATGTTACCTGTCGAGATTAAAGACCTCGAAGACACAATAGCAGGACTGGAAACAAGGGTGGCTAATATTAATGAAGACATAAAACAGTTTGAACAGACTATTCTGGGTAAAGAAATTTCTATTAAAGATGCAAAAGCACTCATCAAAAAGTACGAATCCCAAAAAGATAATGTTAAGAATAACAGAGAATTTGAATCCCTTTCAAATCAGATACTAAACCAAGACCTCGATATAAAACTCTTAGATAAAGACATCAAACAAATAAAAGAGAAATTTGATGCAAAAAAATTAATTAGAGATAATGTGGTTAACGATTTAGATAAATATAAGAAAGAACTGGAAATTAAAATAAATGAACTGGATGAAATTGTTGCTGAAACCACTAAAGAAGAAAAAAATCTCGAAGATAAAGCTACAAAACATCAAAAACTTATTGATGAAAGATTACTGCATGCCTACAACAGAATAAGAAAAAATGCCAAAAATGGATTGGCTGTTGTTACTGTAGAAAGAGGGGCCTGCGGCGGTTGTTTTAATAAAATACCCCCTCAAAGACAACTGGATGTCAAAACACAGAAAAAAGTTATCGTTTGTGAATATTGTGGACGTATCCTTGTTGATACAAGTATGTTCGAAAATATTAAATTCTAATACATCTCTATTAATCAAGCCAATTACTTAATTTATCATTTCAATTTTAATCTACAATTCTTGTTTTATTATTGAGATATCTATCGTAATATTAAAAATGTTATGAAAAACAACTTTTTCAAAATATTAAGTATTTCTCTCCTTTTTATATCTTATCATAATTTATATGCCCATTATGAATTTAATAATAATTGTAAAAAAGCTTATAAAGAAATAATAAACCTCGATTTTTTTAAAGCTAAACAAAGCATTGCTAATGAGAAAAACAACAACCCTGATAATCTTATTCCCTATTATCTAGACAATACTATAGATTTCCTGAGTATTATTACCAGCGAAAACCTCAACTTATTCAATACCCTTAAAAGCAATAAACAAAAACGTATCACAGCCCTCGAAAATGGCAATCAGAAATCACCATATTACAGGTACTGCCTGGCTGAAGTTTATCTACAATGGGCTGCTGCACGTATTATCTTTGACGAATATTTAACTGCTGCATACGAAATAAATAAAGCTTACAAATTATTAAAAAAAAATAATGAAGAATTTCCTTCTTTTGTACCCAACCTCAAAAGCTTAGGCATACTACACGCTTTAATTGGCTCAATACCTGATGATTATAAATGGGTTTTAAACATAATCGGTTTCAATGGTACTATTAAACAGGGTATGAATCAACTGGCTATTGTATTAAAAACATCACTTACTATCGAAGATTATAATCACCTTTGTGCTGAAGCCCTTTTTTATCTGGCTTATGTTAGTTTGAATCTAAATAACAATAAAGAAGATGTTATCACTCTCATCAATTTTGTTGAAGCAAATAAATCAATAAATGAACTTGTTAATACCAGTGCCTTGGTTAATTTCGGTGTGGCTAATTTATACATAAGAACAAAACATGACAACGATAAAGGAATTCAGATATTATCTGACTATATACCATGTAAAGATTGCTTCAGCTTCAATTACCGCTATTATGCCAATGGCTTAGCCCGTCTTAACCGACTTGAAAAAAATTCAGACTTGTATTTCAATCTTTTTCTCAAAGATTATAAAGGTCAGAATTTTATTAAATCATGCTACCAGAAATTGGCCTGGCTTTGCTTATTAAACAACGACACTACCGGATATTTTAAAAATATTGAAAATGTTAAAACCCTTGGCAATGCAAATACTGATGATGATATTCAGGCATTAACAGAAGCCGAAAATAATACCATCCCAAATATAATTTTACTTAAAGCCAGATTACTTTTCGATGGTGGCTATTATCAAAAAGCACTTGACTTATTTAATAATATTAATATTTATGACATGGGCACCTCAAAAAAAGATAATATCGAATATTTTTACCGGCTTGCCCGCATTTATCACGAAAAAGGGGATTTATCCAAAGCTGTATTAAATTATCTGAAAACTATTGAACTCGGAGAAGAAGAAATGTATTATTTTGCCGCCAATGCTTGCCTTAACCTTGGTTTCATTTATGAAACTCAAAACAAAAACGATTTGGCAGTAACATATTTCAATAAAGCCATGTCGCTTAAAAATACAGAATATAAAAACAGCATCAATCAAAAAGCAAAATCTGGTTTGAATAGAATACATAAACAATAATTTATTCATCTATTCAAATGCTCTTCATTGAATTATTTTATTAATTTTGCCAAAATTTTTATAAATTAATTCTCATTATCAACATTATGGCAACAACAGCAGATATTCGCAATGGCTTATGTATAGAATTTAATAATGAATTATATTCTGTAGTAGAATTCCAACATGTTAAACCTGGTAAAGGCGGAGCATTTGTCCGTACAAAATTAAGAAATCTAAGAACAGGAAGAGTTATACCCAATACTTTCAACTCTGGTGTTAAAATAGATATAGCCCGTGTAGAAAGACGTCCATACCAATTCTTATATAAAGACCCTTCGGGTTACAACTTTATGCATACCGAAACATTTGAACAAGTGACCATTGATGAAACATTGATTAATGCACCACAATTTCTTAAAGAAGGACAAGAAGTAGAAATCTTATTTCATGCCGATACCGAAACCCCTCTTACTTGCGAATTGCCCTCCTTTGTTATTCTTAAAATCACATATGCTGAGCCAGGAGTAAAAGGAGACACTGCCACCAATACCTTAAGACCTGCCACTGTCGAAACAGGTGCTACTGTTAATATTCCGCTTTTCGTTAATGAAGGCGAAAAGATTAAAGTAGATACACGAACAGGTAATTATTCTGAAAGAGTTAAATAATTTGTATGCGTTTTTTATGAAAATTACCCCACATATTACCTTAAAAAAGGTTGCTTCTTTTATTGGTGCTGATTTTTTTGGCAATCCCGATTTCATTATAAGCGGTATTAACGAGATACATAAAGTTGAAAATGGCGATATCACTTACGTAGATCACCCTAAATATTACAATAAAGCTTTAAATTCTAAGGCATCTACTATTATCATTAATAAAAAAGTTGAATGCCCCGAAGGAAAAGCAATCCTTTTCACCGACAAACCTTTTGAAGCTTACATAAAGCTTGTAAAACATTACCGCCCTTTTGAAAAATCAGAACATACTGTAAGTCTTAAAGCAAACATTGGTAAAAATACTATAGTACAACCAGGTGCATTCATAGGAAACTATGTAAGTATCGGAGATAATTGTATTATACATGCTAATGTCAGTATTTACGACCATTGCATCATTGGCAATAATGTTATTATTGGTTCTAACTCAGTTATCGGCGGCGATGCTTATTATTTTAAAAAACAAGCCGATGGCCATTACGATAAAATGGAATCCTGTGGCAGAGTTGTTATCGAGGATGATGTAGAGATAGGTTGCCTATGTACTATAGACAAAGGCGTTTCTGCAGATACAATAATTGGAAAAGGCACAAAATTCGACAATCATGTTCAGATTGGGCACGACACAATTATAGGAAAAAATTGCCTTATTGGAAATCAGGTGATGATTGCTGGGGTTACTAGAGTCGAAGATGATGTAATCCTGTGGGCTGGGGTCGCCATTCAAAAAGATATTAACATAGGAAAAGGAGCCGTATTATTGGCATTATCGGCTGTTGATAAAGATGTACCTCCTTATAAAACTTATTTTGGAGTTCCCGCAGAAGAAAAAACAAAAAAATGGAGAGAGATGGTTTTGCTCAAAAAACTACCCGAAATGTACGAAAAACTGAAATCTATTTAATTATTTCTCCTTTCCCGTATTCCCCTTCTTCATTATCCTTGTGATACACATCCAACACCAATATCATGGCAGTTAAAGCCCAAAAGGGCACTGATGCTTTATCGGTATCTAAAAAATTATTCATCACACCATGTATGTAATATGTACATAAGCCCAAAAGTGCTGCTAAACTCAATATCCTTATTTCTCCGGATTTTGCCCTCTTGTAAACTTTTACTCCCGTAACAAATACACTTATTACAATAAATAATACCGTTAACATTCCTAACACACCCGATTCTGACAAAGGACCAATATATTCACTATGAGCATTTCCCATATCCCCAGCATTTGTACTGATTAAAGTTTTTTCTTTCGAATACTGGAACGGGGCATATACCAACTGATATGTCCCTGGCCCCCAGCCAAAAACAGGCCTGTCTTTGAACATCCTTATAGCCGATGCCCAGCGGTTTATCCTTTCCAGATTAGAAGCATCTGTCGAAATATTAGATATAGACCTTATATGCTCAGTATATTTACCCGACGAATCCTGCTTGTTCTTTTCTAATTCCATCATTATTTCTGTTCTGTAAATAAAAAATAAACCTGATAGTAAAGCAATAAATGCAAAAACATATCTGAAACTTATTCTTAACCTTAATATTAAAAAAACACCAAGTGCTCCTACTAAACTTACCCAGGCAGCTCGACTATAGGACAATAGTATTCCTGTCAAAAGCACAAGTAATAAACCTAAAGAAAGCATTTTTATTGAAAACTTATTTTCCCTGTGGAAAATAAATGTAAGCATAAATGGAACAAATAAGGCAATAACACTGCCATAAGCCGTATGGTCATTGAAAAAAGGATGCACTATCCATGTCCCAACCTGCCTTTCAAATCCGTAAAATGAATGATTTATTGTATTGTAAAGTATTACAACTGACAATGATATACAATATACCCACACAAATCTCTTAATATTATGAACATCTTTAAAGAGTAAAACCCCAAAGAAAAAAAATGTGACTACAAACCATAATCTGGCAGTTAGAAATTTAAATGAAACAATAGGATATTCACTTGTTATTGATGTAATAAAAAGCCATAAGAGATTTAATAAAACTGCTATACTTATTGGGTGTTTAAGTATTCTTCTTTCAAGAAAATTATAATCATATAAAACCTTAATTACAAATAATAATAATACAGCAAACATTAACGGCTCTGTAGGTATCGAAACGCCTACATTAATATCAAAATCCTCGAGCTTAACTGAAAAAGGAGTTGTAAAAGCAATTAATAAAATAAATTTGTCTAATGAAAAAAAGAGCCAATATCCAATAAATAATAATAAAGGTAAAAAACTGAAATAATAAAACTCCTGTGATATTAACAAAGCATTGGCTATTATAAAAACAGCACAACAAAGGTAAAATAGGCGTCTTTTTATAGGAGTAGCTGTTTCCAAATCTTGTGTCTATTTTTTAATTTTTTCCAAATATACCATTACAATTAAAGATATAAACATGCTTGACAAAGTAAATATAAATACAATAAGCCAACGGATAGGATACACTTTCTTATCCGCTGGTATTGGGGAACTTACTATATTAGTATATGTCAATTCTTTATTCACATCTCTTAATGCAATCTCATGCTCTGTCTTTAGCTCTATGTATTGGTCAATAAGTCCTGTTAGAATATTGTTAAGCAACATAAAGTCACCACCCTTTTCTTCAAGATTTTTCTTTAATTGCTCCACCGCTTTATTATTAACATGTGTTGCACCTGAACCATCTATTGTCTTTAAAAAACCTCTGGTCACTTCTTTGGCTTGAGATTCATAATCAATAATATTATATGTAGCACTTAATTCACTCAGCAATTTTGTAACAGAGTCTATCTGATTTTCCTTTTGCTTCAATTGATTGCCTGTAATAATTAAAACTTCTTCCGATTTTTCTTTATGTAAACCCCTTACTTTTCTATTAAAAATATTAATCATCTCTTTCACAATATTACAGGCCTGATTTGGATTTCTGTCCAATACTTCAACAAGCACCGACTCAAACTCTGTCTTCTTTATGGTTACATTCTCATTATATGCCTTTATTAGTGTACTGTAATAATATTTCTTGTTTGTATTTATTTTGTAATAATTTACCAAATCAAATTTTACTATGATACTATCCCTTAAATCATCCGATTTAAATAACTGTAACATCTGTTCAGTTGCAGTCTCGGATGAATAGGGTATAAGATTGGAAGGATAAATTATTGCATACGATTTATATTTGGGCTCTATAAATTTAGGTCCCGAAAATATAACCGAGAGAACAATGCTTAAAATAAATATAATTATTAAATGTAAACGCCATTTTGCTGCTATAGCTATGATGTTAATGTTACTTAATTGTTTTTCCATTTCAATAAAACTTTGGATTTTTAAATTGCTTCTAGGTAATTTTAAGCTAAATTTCAGTCAATTATGTGGCAGTTCAATCTTTGGTATGTTTGTATTAAGATTAATCTTACCAAAATTCTCTAAAACAATGATACAAATTACTGCTAATAAAAGGGTGAAAAAAGTAGAGATAACTACAATAAGCCAGCGTATGGGATAAGATTTCTTTTCAGCTTTATAGGCCCTGTCAACAATAAATTTATGGGGCAAACTTTGTTCTGCATCTACTTTTGCCTCTTCATACCTTGCTTTTATGGCACTTAATTGCTTCTTCTCATGTTCCAGAGCATCACGTAACGAAACATATCCTCCTGCATGTTCCGACAACACCTGCAATTGCTTCTCCAGTGCAGTCACTCCACTTTTATTATTGGCAGCAAGTGCTATGGCCAACTGCTCTGTTATAACCTGCGACTGACTTTCATAATCATGAACCCCCAGTTTCCTCAATACCGTCATCGAATCTTCCATAGCTGATACCTCATCTCGCAACCTGAAATACTCATTCTTTACAATCTCGTATCCCATTATTGCCCTTTCCCTTTGCATCTGATTCTTAACTGTATCTAACAGCTCCGAAATATCATTGGCTATATCCGCAGCTTTCTGAGGGTCTTTATCAAGAACATTGATTTCAACCGCCATAAATTCTGTACGCTTAAAAGTGATGTTGTTTTCATACTCCTTAATAAGCTTGGTCATCTTAAATTTAGAGGTGGTATCTATCTCATAATGACTAATAAGATTGTGCTTTTCTATAATTCTGTCCCTTATCACACTCGAATTTAATATCTGCAATAACTGCTCTGCTTGTTCCTGTTCACCAAATTCAAGAATATCCTGCTTGGCCGTCTTCGTTTCACTTAACAAGGCCTTTGATAAAGCATTACTCGCTGTTGGAAACATAACTACCGTTGATTTATATTTAGGTGTTATAAACCAAGGAGATGAAAAAAATGACGATAAAACAATGGATGCTGTTATAACTATTATCAAATGTAAACGCCATTTAACCAGAAACAACAACAGATTCAATGAATCAAAATTATTCTTATCCAAATGCTCTTTATTCATAAATATTTAATATTAATCATTTGTAAAAAACTTCCTTTTTAAAGCGTGCCAAAAGTAAAAAAAAACTTAATATAAAAAAAATATAGTTTAATTCGTTTATTATTAGAACATTATATTATTAATCCGCCTTATTTTGCCTGAATGATATAAGCAACCGATACAAGGCTTTTATATCCAATAGCTTTATAACAAAAGCAATGATAATTAATAGTAAACTTATTATTCCAATTTTATAAACCCATCCCCAGTTTATAAAAACCGAAACATAAGCAATTGAAATTCCAATAATTATGTATATTATTAATGATAAAACATATCTTAAATTTATTTTAAATTTAAATATATATACTGAAATAGCCAACTGAAAAAAGAAAACACTAAATTGAGTAATCAAGCTGGCATAAGCAGAACCCGTTGCCTTTAATTGTGGAATAAGAAAATAGTTTAACATGATGTTTAAAACCATTCCCAGTGCAGCAACTATATTGAGGTACTTCAAATTACCATTTGCAGTAAGCAAAGTGCTAAAGATATAAGAACCTGAAATGGCAACAAAACACAACATCAATATACCAAAAACCTCAGCCGATTTATCTACATGTGAATGATACAACAAACCCATTATCTCATAATTGTAAAAAAAAGAACATACTGCAATTATTATGGATGGTATTATTATGATTGAAAAGGATAACTTTAATATATCATCAATTTTTTCCCTGAATTTTATCATTCTTGAAAAAATTGGTAACAGCAATACAGAAAAAAGATACGCTATCATAAAACCAGCATCTAATAAACGAAATGCTGCTGCATAAACACCCGCTTCATACGCCCCTTCATCCAACATACGCTCTAACATTATCCCATCAATACGATAATAAAAATTCATAAGTAAAACCAATAAAGCAAAAGGAAAACTTTGCTTAAATATCACCAAATAAAAGGGAACATGCCAACGTATTCGCTTAAATGCAGCTTTCTTTACCACAATATAAAAAGCAATAATAAAAGTTATTAAATAAGATATGCTCTGAGCATATATAAACCACTCTATCCTGAAACGACAACTCCAATCCCCTCCCCATAAAAGAATTCCACATATCAATATCATCAACAAACGATCTAATACCGATAAAACACTATCTGTCTTAAACATATAAAGCCCCGAAATATTCGACCTCAGATACAGTATAAATGATGCCAGGAACTGATTAAAACACAATATCATTAACATAATAATTTGTGCTTCTGAATAGGAAAACAACAGCACATATATTAGAGTTATAAGTAAATAAACAACCGATAAAAAAAACTTCATCACCACAATACCCGAAAAATGCTTATTCAAAAGCTGATTGTTTTGTGCAATGTTTCTGTTATTGAAATTTGTAATACCTAAATCAAGAAAAATATTAAATAAAAATGAAATATTGAGCAACGCAAAATAAGCCCCATAGGTCTCAGCACCTGTTATATTCTGAACAGTTCTGTCTATACCAAATATCCAAAAAGGTTTAATAAGTAAATTTAATGTCAGAAGCAATATCAGGTTTACAACAAACTTCCTTTTCATAATTATTAATTATTCCCTTCTCGGCTCTTTTCAATTTCTATAACACAATACCATGCATATTTTCTTGTTATTGGCAAATATCGAAAAAGATTATTATCAATCTTGTGTAATAAAGCCAAAATTTTTTCGTATATTATCGTATTCCTGAATGGTACCGCTATTAACGTAGTTAAATGAAAATATTTGATGCAACTGATTTTAAAAAATTTCTGTATTAATCTTAAATCTCTTATTAACAGTGGATGCTCATCAATAGTACGCATACCTGGTGTGAGCTTCCTATATATATTTATAAAAATATTATGCCCTAAGGGCTCATAAAAAAAAGCCCTGCCCCCATCTTTTAAAACCCTTTCTATTTCTTTAAACGCTTTTTCCAGATTTAAATGATGTAATATGGCATTTCCATATATCATGTCAAAGCTCTTATCTTCAAAATCTAAAGATTCTGCATCCATTTCCAAAAATCTTAAATTCAAAACATTATTCTCTTTTGCCTTTTTCTGAGCATTTTTTATAGCATAATCCGATATATCAACCGATGTTACTTGCTTTGCATAAGATGCCATTATAAAAGAGTGACTGCCAGGCCCACATCCATATTCTAAAACATATTTATCTTTCCCAAATAACTCCAATTTTTCTGATAATTTTTTAAAAGATAATTTATGTATCGTATAATACTTATCAGCACTTTTTCTTGTTCCCTCCTTAAATGCTGTATTGTGATATGCTTTCTCTCTTTCCTTTCGCTCAATCATTATGTTTTACTTCCTTTTTAAAAAATTAATTTTTTAAAAACTTAAAAAAAATCAATTTATTATACAACATAAAACTTTTTATTAAAATAGTTTATTAAAATTCTCAAAAAATAATTGTTAAATTCATTTTTTTTTAACCAAATTTGCTTTTCAATATGTACATTTGTTAATTATTAAGTTCTTAACCAAAATATTATAAGCATGAAAAAAATATTTACAACTTTGATGTTATGCGCTTTAATACCTCTGCTTTTTAGCCAATCCGAGCCACGTCAAATGACAAAAGCACGACAATTGAAAGATAAAGGCCTTTATCAGGAGTGTTTAAAACTTATGGACGCTGTTATAGCCGAACAACCTGATTTTGCAGGAGCCCGATTTTACAGAGGTGAAGTATTCTATGAATTAGAAAATTATAACGAAGCCATTAAAGACTTCGCAAATGGTATTAAAATTTTAAACCTTAAAACAGTTATCGCTTATAACCAGAGTGGTATGTGTAAATCTGCCATTAAAAATTTTCATGGCGCTATCGAAGACTTTAGCAGTGCCATAGAAATATTCCCCGAATACTACGAAGCTTATGTAAACCGTGGTAATGTCAAAATGGAAATTCTCGACCATAAAGGCGCTATTGCCGATTATACCAAGGGACTCCTTATCGACCCACGATATGCTCCCGCCTATTACAAAAGAGGGGTGGCTAAAGTGCAACTTAAAAATTATGCCAGCGCTATCGAAGACTTTGAATATGCCCTTAAATTAAATTATAACATCTGGGAACTTTATAATGACATGGGATTCTCTAAATTAAGTCTCGGAATGCGTAAAGAAGCTGTTGACGACTTCAATAAAGCTATTGATATTGACAGCAAACAAGCCGTACCACATAAAAACAAAGGCGATGCATTTAAAGAACTACAGGATTATGAAAATGCACTACTATCCTATAAAAGAGCTTACAACCTCGACCCTAACTTCGCTGCTGCATATAACGAAAGCGGACTGATAAATTATGAACTTGCCAAATATAAAGAAGCTGTTGAAGAATTTACAAAAGCTATCAGTATTAACCCAAAATTCGAATCTGCCTTATTTAACAGAGGTAGAGTTTTGCGTATCATTGGAAAATACAATGAGGCCTTAAACGACTTCTCTAAAGTTATCGAAATGAACCCTATGCATGTAGCTGCATTTATTAACAGAGGAAATACCAAAAGAGACCTGGGCGATTTTCAGGGGGCTATCGAAGATGCCGATATTGCTATTGAAATTGATAAAAATAATGCCACGGCTTACTTCTTAAGAGGTTATATCAAAAATTATATTCCCGATTATCAAGCAGCTATAGAAGACTATTCTAAAGCCCTCGAACTACATGTTGGAAACGCCTACCGCGTCCTACACTTCAGAGGCAGAGCTTATATGTCTGTTAATGATACAGCTTCTGCTTTCGAAGATTTCAAAAAAGTTATCGAAATCATCGAAAAAGCTGATTCAAAAGATTATTCCGTTCTGGCTTATTCCTATTTCTTCCTCGACCAGTATCCTAAAGCTATTCAAGCCCTTAATGTCGAAATTGCTGACAGACCTTACAACCCTTGGCCTTATTATAACATGGCTTGCCTTTATTCTCTTATGAACCGTGTTGAAGATGCTCTTAAATATCTCGACCTTGCACTCGAAAAAGGTTTTAGCGAAATCGACCACCTCAAAAAAGATGAAGACTTAAACAATATCAAAAAAACACCACAGTTTAAAGAATTGATGAGTAAACATGCCTTTGTTTATTAATCCTTTTTTGGGTATTATTAAATATCAAAGTAAAAACCTTCTAAAACTCTTTTTCAAGAGTCATGTATTTTTATTATTGTTAATCCTAATATGCCATTATTTAAACAGCCCCTCTCAAAATGTAAATCCTGTTACTCTTAACAAAGATACTTCTACTGTTTTAATACTTAATGCCGAAGCACGTAAAATAGTATCTTCTCAACCTGAAAAAGCATTTAAAATAACATCCAAAGCTTTGGAAATTTCAAAAAATATCTCTTTCAACAAAGGGGCAGCCCTTAGTCTTAATGGAATGGGCATTGCTTCTTACTATATGGGTTTGTATCAAAATGCATTAAATTTTTATGAAAAATCACTCTTAATCTATAAAAATATTAACGACCCATTTATGGTATCTACAGTTTATGCAAATATTGCAAACATCCATCATATATTGGGAAATTATACGAACGCTTTAATCTTTTTTAAATTATCCCTAGAGATTTCTGTAAGTCACCTTTATCTCGAAAGAACTGCAACCACACTGGGAAGTCTTGGCATTTTATATTACGACCAGGGCGAATATGCTGCTGCTCTTAACATTTATCTGAAAACCCTTAAAATCAGAGAACTGCTCAACGATAAACAAGGAGTTGCATATACACTAAGCAATATTGGACTCATTTACGACGACCAAGCTCAATACAAAAAAGCACTTTCATACTACAAAAAAGCACTTGCCTTACTCAACGACTTAAAAGATCATAACGGTATGGCTGCAACGCTCAACAATATGGGGTTAATTTATTACAGTATAGAACAACCCGATACAGCACTCAAATATTTTGAAGAATCACTTATAATAGCTCAGAAAATATCAAATAAAATCATTATCCGCTCCTGTTATAACAACATCGGAGATATATATAAAAGTTCTGGTAACTTCAAAAAAGCCACTCATTACTACATCCTTACACAAAAAATAAACGACGAACTAAACGACACAAAATCAAAAGCCATTACTCTAAACAGTATTGCCGATTTATACAAACAACAAAAAGAATATGCCAAGGCCATTGATGGCTTTAATCAAAGTTTATCTCTTGCCGAAAAAACTCAGGATAAATTCATGATAAAAGAAAATCATAAAAACCTCGCTGATGTTTACGCTATAATTAAAAACTTTAGCTCCGCTTACGAACATTTTAAAACATTCTATTTCCTTAATGAAGAATTATTCCGCGAAAGTCAACGCCAATTATCTGAAATACAATACCAGTACGAATCCGAGAAAATTCAAAACGAAATAAAAATATTAAAAAAAGACAAGGAGCTTCGGGAACTTCTTATTGAAAGAAATAATTTAATCATTTACACAACAGTTATTAGTATCATTTTACTGCTCATCATTACACTTATTATCTACATAGCCAACAGACAAAAAACCAAAGCAAACGAAAAACTTAAAATCCAAAATATTATTATTGCCAAACAAAAAGAAGAAATTGCATCCGAAAAACAAAGAGCCGATAATCAAATACTCGAAATACTCAAAACACAACAAATAGATTTAAACTCCCACGCAAACACAACTGCTAGTATAGATGATTATAGCATGGTGGCTGCACTCTTTAAAAAAATGCAACTGGAAAATACCAACTCTAAAATTGAAATTCTTAAATCTGAAGTCAACCCCCACTTTTTATTTAATTCTCTGAATAACCTTGTTGGGCTTATTGAAGAAAATCAGGCAGTAGCAGCCAATTATGTTCAGGAACTATCGGCTGTATATCTTTATGTACTAAAATCAAAAGAAAAAGAACTGGTAGAACTTTCAGACGAAATTAATTTTGCCAAAAGCTATTCTTTCCTCTTATTTAAACGATTTGGCAATAACCTGCAACTCAATATTGATATTGCTCAAAAATTTCTTAACCACTATGTACCCCCTTTATGCCTCGAACTTCTCATCGAAAACGCTGTCAAACATAATATTGTTACACCCTCTAAACCATTAAGAATAGATATTTTTATTGAAAATAATTACCTTATTGTCAAAAACAACCTGCAACTAAAAACAATTAGTGAACCCTCAACAAAAATTGGACTCCAGAACATTGAAAAAAGATATGCCATCCTCACTGATAAAAAAACAGAAATTATTAAAACAAAAAAAGATTTTATAGTCAAATTGCCTTTAATCGATTTAACTTAATATTTCTTAGATAATTTTCTAACTTTGCAGCTAAAATTCTTTCAATTATGAAAGTCCTTATTATTGAAGACGAAATTTCTGCATCCGATAGGTTACAACGCCTGCTTAAAACCATCGACAACAATATAGATGTAATTACTGTAATTAGCACTGTTGAAGATGCTATTAACTGGTTTGCCAACAATCCCCATCCCGACCTCGTCTTCATGGATATTCAACTCCTGGACGGAATAAGCTTCGAAATTTTTTCTGAAGTTGATATCAAATCACCCGTCATATTTGCCACATCTTTTAACAATTATGCCATTCAGGCATTCAAAGTTAACGGTATTGATTACATCCTTAAACCTGTTGTTCTTGAAGAACTTAAAAAAAGTCTCGACAAATTTAAACTCCTTCAAAAAACTTTTACTAAAAATATCCAACCTGATGTAGACGCTGTAATAAAATCAATGAACATCACTACAGGAAATTTCAAAAACAGATTCCTGCTTAAAAGAGGACAATCCTATATTTCTGTATCTTCTGATGATATTTATTGCTTTTACATCGAAAACCAACTGGTTTCTCTTATCACTGCTGGTAAAAATCTCTTTAGCGTTGATTACACCCTCGACGAACTGGACCAAATTCTTAATCCAGATATGTTTTTCCGTGCTAACAGGCAATGTATCCTGAATATAAATGCTGTCGCATCGGTACATAATTATTTTAATGGAAAACTTAAAGTCCTGCTCAACATTCCTTTCGATAATGAAATAATTATAAGCCGCGAAAAAGCTTCTGCCTTCAAAAATTGGCTCGACACATAATTATTTTAATAAAATATATTATTTTTTATACAATGTCTTCAAAATGTATATCTTTGTGTAATATCATAATTTTTAAATTCTATGACTTGGTCAATAATAATTACTTTAATAATAGCTGGCTTAATTTTTCTTGTTCTTGAAATATTGGTTATACCTGGAACAACCGTTATAGGAGTTGTTGGTTTTATTTTACTTATTATTTCTATTTGGGGAGCTTACACTTATCAGGGTACTGTTTACGGACATTACACACTTGCAGCCACATTCATCCTGACATTCATCGCCCTCTATTTTTCTCTGCGTTCAAAAACTTGGAAAAAGCTCGCTCTTAATAACGAAATTGACAGCAAAGTTAATGTCATTGACGAAAATGCTATTAAACAAGGTGATACAGGTATCACAGTTTCCCGCCTCGCCCCTATGGGAAATGCTCAAATTAATGGCGACATTTATGAAGTAGCTACACATGGCGACTTTATAGACCAGGAAAAGGAAATTATTGTAATCAAAGTCGAAAAAAATAAAATAATTGTAAAACTTAAAACTGATTAATTATGGAACCTAATGTAGGTATTATTATCGCTATTGGTGTGGCCTCCCTTATTGGCTTATGGCTTATTTTTTACTTTATCCCTGTGGGATTATGGTTTTCTGCTCTCGTTTCTGGTGTTAAAATACCCATTATTCAATTAGTACTTATGCGTTGGCGTAAAATTCCTCCGGCTATCATCGTCAACAACCTTATTGCTGCTACTAAAGCAGGACTTAAATTAAACAGAAATGAACTTGAAGCACATTTTCTGGCAGGAGGAAAACTTAAACAAGTTGTAAATGCCCTCATTTCAGCCGATAAAGCAAATATACCTCTTGACTTTAAAGCAGCTACAGCTATTGACCTCGCCGGCAGAGATGTTCTTGAAGCCGTTCAGATGTCTGTTAACCCAAAAGTAATTAATACTCCTCCCGTAGCTGCTGTGGCTAAAGATGGCATTCAGCTTATTGCCAAAGCCCGTGTTACTCTCAGAGCTAATATCAAAAGATTAGTCGGTGGTGCTGGCGAAGAAACTATCCTCGCCAGAGTGGGCGAAGGTATTGTTACCTCTATTGGCTCTGCCGATAACCACAAAAGCGTTCTCGAAAACCCCGATTCAATTTCTAAAGTTGTTCTTGCTAAAGGCCTCGACTCTGGTACAGCTTTCGAAATCCTTTCTATTGATATAGCCGATATTGATGTAGGGAAAAATATCGGCGCTATGCTCCAGATGGACCAAGCCAATGCCGATAAAAATATTGCTCAAGCAAGAGCCGAAGAAAGAAGAGCTATGGCTGTCGCCCTCGAACAAGAAATGAAAGCTAAAGCCCAGGAAGCCCGAGCCAAAGTTATTGAAGCTGAAGCCGAAATACCTAAAGCAATATCTCAGGCATTCATCAATGGGAACCTCGGTATAATGGATTATTACAAATTCGAAAATATTAAAGCTGATACCGCAATGAGAGATTCCATCTCTAAACCAACACAAAAAAGACCCGAAGACAACAAAGAAAAATAATCCCCTCTTCTTATTTCATTATTAGAAAAGAAACTGACTTTAATTAAAATTATTTATTCAAACTTAAAGTCAGTTTCTTCTTTTTTTATTTATTTTTGTTAATAAATTAATCGATATTTAATTTGCAAGAAACTTTATTTTTACATAAATTTGACAAAAAATAAACCTTAAATGAAAAAAGGGTTTACTATAAGTTTTTTTCTTATTATTTGTATTATTTATAATACAACTGCCCAGTTGGTTATCAATACTGCAGCTACACCTGCACAGATGGTAGCCAATATTGTAGGTGGTGGTATTACTGTCAGCAATATTATATATACCGGTGCTAATCAGGCCAGTGGCACATTCACTGGAGGAGGGGGTACAAATCTGGGCATTGCTTCTGGTATTATTTTATCATCTGGAAATGCAGCGGGTGCTGTTGGCCCAAACAATTCCGGCTCTTATACAGGAAGCAATGGTACAGGCAGCGACCCTCAACTGGCTTCTCTTATTCCCGGCTACACCATTTACGATGCCGTTTCCCTTAAGTTCGACCTTATACCCCTTTCCGATACTATAAAATTCCGATACGTTTTTGGCTCTGATGAATATCCCGAATGGGTGAGTTCAAGTTTCAACGATGTGTTCGGTTTTTTTATTACCGGACCCAATCCTGGAGGTGGCAATTACACCAATAAAAATATAGCCATTATACCTGGTACCAATCTCCCCGTTACTATTGATAATGTAAACTCTGGTTCTTATTCACAATACTATACGAACAACAATGGAGGCAGTACAATACAATACGACGGCTTTACCAAAGTGATGACGGCCTGGGCCAAAGTAACACCCTGCCAAACTTATACTTTAAAACTTGCCGTTGGTGATGCAGGCGACTCTGCTTAC
>CAZVOS010000005.1:0-16363 GCA_964628845.1 uncultured Bacteroidales bacterium
CCTCTTCTCAAGCGGAAAGAAAGAGCTTTTCTGCTGGTTCTCACCTATGGAATAATTATCTTGTCAAATAAAAGTATTGCCCTTTTAATAATAGATTCATGCCCTTTGGTTATAGGGTCAAAAGAACCTGGAAATACGGCTGTTTTAATCATTTCACTATTTATTATAAAATGTAAATATCCTGCAAAATTACATAAAGAATTTTAATCCTGTTTGAGCCATTCAAAAAGTTCATAATGTTCGTTATTCATACCCAATTTTTTATAAACCAACTGTGCATTTGTATTTCTTTTTTCCACATAAAGTCTTAAACCACAGAAATTCTTATCATTATTTACCATATTTCTTAAATACGAATAAAGCATCTTAAAAACACCCCTCCTTCTGAATTCAGGAACTACATAAACAGAATGTATCCAAATAACAAATGCATTACGCCAATCGCTCCACTCATATAAACACAGCAAACTGCCAACAACTTTTCTTTCACTTAAAGCCAGCAGATAGAAGCCTATTGTTGTGTTGTCAAATATCTTTCTTACTCCTTTTAAAACAGTATCCTTGTTTAACACCATCTGTTCGGTTTCATAAGCCATAGCCACTTGAAATTCAACAATATAACAGATATGTTCTTCACTTGCTCTTTGAATAATAATCATAATAATTAAAAATATTGATATTTATTTAATGAACATCATTAACTTTGCGTAAAGTTAATATTAATCTTTGATGAGCAATAAAATGAAAATACCTTTTTATGGTATCGACAGGTTTTTCAAAGCATATTCGAATGATTTGTCGGACATATTTAATACTGTTGGAAAAACAGGTAAAATGCTTATGGGCAATGAAATTGAACTTTTTGAGAAGGCCCTGGCTTCTTTTTGTTCAAGAAAATATGCAGTTACAGTAGCAAGTTGTACCGATGCTTTGTATTTTGCCTTGCTTTCGGCACAAATAAAACCCGGTGATGAAGTTATTGTTCCCTCCTTTTCCTTTATTGCCACTGTTACCCCTGTTTTACAGGCCGGTGCTGTTCCTGTTTTTACAGATATTCTTCCTGATACCTTTTCGATGGATGTGAAAGATTTGGAAAAAAAAATCACCCCAAAAACAAAAGCAATTATTTTTGTACCTTTATATGGAGCATTCTGCCCCATAGATGAAATATCCCATCTGGCAAAACTAAACAACATTGCCCTTATCGAAGACAATGCCCATTCGTTGGGAAGTATATCATCTTCAAACGTAAAAGCAGGTACACACGGAGAAATTAGCTGCCTCAGTTTCGATCCTACAAAAATTATTGGTGGGTTTGGAACAGCAGGTGCTCTATTAACTGATTCTGAAATCATTTTTAAACAGCTTAACAAATTACGGTTCCAAGGTAAAAACACAGATAATGGCAAGTTTGAAATATTAGGATTTAACAGCAGAATTTCTACTCTTCAGGGAGCTTTGCTTCATTATCAGTTAAACATGATTGATAAACTCATTGAACGCAGAAGACATATTGCATCTTACTTCAATAATACAATAGACAAGTTAAAAAATATTGATTATGTTCAGAAAACACCAAGTACATTCCACAAATATGTATTAACCACATCCCGCAGAGATGATTTAAAAAGATTTTTAGAAGAAAAAGGTATTCAAACCATGATACATTATAACTTAGCACTTTTTGAACACCCCCTGTTTAAAAATTATCCCTACAGGGCAGAAAATATTCATACAGTTCATAATATCAAAAAAACAATTCTTTCGTTACCAATTTATCCTGAACTTACAGATATTGAAGTAGATTATGTATCAGATTGCATTCAGGAATTCTTTAAATAATTAATATGCTTATTGTCGGTGCAGGAAATTTAGGAATACATATATTAGATCAGTTGTTGCAGGATGCATATACTAAAGACATCTATTTTTTCGATGATAATTCAACACAGTTGAAAATATATGACAATTATCCGATTTTAAAATCTGAGATAGAAATTAAAAAATTATTTAAAGAACAAGCTTGTTTTATAGTTGCAGTAGGTCATCCCAGATTAAGAAGTAAGCTGACAAAAAGATTTGAACAATTAGGAGGGCAAGTATGCAGCTTGATTCATCCCAGTGCATTTATTTCTAAGTTTTCATCCTTAAAAAATGAGATTGTTGTTCAACCACATGCAGTCATTTCTCATGATGTTACAATAGGCAGGTCGTGCATCCTGCATACAGGTTCAGTTATTGGGCATGGGGTTCGTTTAGGAGATTATGTAAGTATAGCTCCCAATGTAACCATTGTGGGCCCCACACAAATAGGAGATTACGTTTCGATAGGTTCAAACTCTGTTATTCTGCCACATATAAAAATTGGAAATAAGGTTTTTATTGAAGCAGGAAGTGTAGTAAAAGAGGATATTTCTGATAATAATACTTTTTTTAATAAAAAATAACACTTTTAAGGTATGATTATTGAGAAAAAAAATATACTTTTGTATAACACTTTTCATTCACCTAAAAAATTAATTTTATGAAGAAGTTTTTTTTAACATTACTTATTGCCACTATAGCTTTTACTTATGCTATAGGACAAAATACGACGCCAGTTGAGCCTGAAAACCCCAATGCGCCTGTTATTAAATTTGAGAGCGAAGTCTATGATTATGGGAGAGTACCTGTTAATGGTAATGGAGCTTGTCAGTTTAAATTTACAAACACTGGTAAAGAACCATTAATTTTATCCAATGTTAAAGCTTCGTGTGGTTGTACAGTTCCATCATGGCCTAAAGAACCTATACCTCCGGGTAGTTCTGGGGTTATTGATGTTAAATACACCACCATGAACAGACCTCATACCATTAACAAGAGCATTACCGTTTTTTCAAATGCCAGTAACAACACTGTTATCTTGCGGCTTCAAGGCGAAGTATTTCAGGATGTTTCCCCTGAAAATCCACAATAAGAAATGTTTAGTCAAGAAAAGCAGGTATTTGCAAAATACCTGCTTTTTTTATTTTTTGTTAATTAGTATCTAAGAAAAATACCCTATTTTTGCATAAAACAAAGAAGTACATAATATCTGTTAACAATGCAAAACCCATTTAATACAATTGAAGAAGCTATTGAAGATATAAAAGCAGGGAAATTAATTATAGTTGTAGATGACGAAGACAGGGAAAATGAAGGCGATTTTATTGCAGCCGCTCAATTAATTACATCCGAAAAGGTCAACTTTATGGCCATGCATGGCAGGGGTTTGATATGTGCAACCCTTACTGAAGAAAGATGCAAAGAGCTTGAACTTGATTTGATGGTGAGCAAAAACACATCCAGTCATGAAACCTCATTTACTGTTTCAGTTGACTTGTTAGGGCAGGGATGCACTACAGGAATATCTGCAAGCGACAGGGCTAAGACTCTATTGGCATTGGCCGATAAAAAAACAAAACCCAATGATTTAGGAAGGCCAGGACATATTTTCCCCCTAAAAGCCAAAACCAGTGGTGTACTCAGAAGAGCTGGCCATACCGAAGCAGCCACTGATTTAACACGATTGGCAGGGCTTGAGCCAGTTGGCACCTTGGTAGAAATTATGAACGAAGATGGTACAATGGCCCGATTGCCTCAATTGATAAAAATAGCGAGTAAGTTTAAACTAAAACTGATTACTATTAAAGATTTAATTGCTTACCGTATCAGTCACGACAGTTTAATTGAACGGCAGGTAGGCACAGAACTTCCTACAGAATGGGGAAAATTTGAACTTATTGCCTACAAGCAAATAACTAATAATTTAGAACACCTGGCCTTAGTTAAAGGCACATGGGATAAAAACGAACCCGTATTAGTTAGAGTTCATTCATCCTGTGTTACAGGTGATATATTTGGCTCATGTAAATGTGATTGTGGCCCACAACTGCATGCAGCTATGCAGATGATAGAAAAAGCAGGTAAAGGAGTTGTACTTTATATGAATCAGGAAGGAAGAGGCATAGGACTTATTAATAAGCTTAAAGCTTACCATTTGCAGGATAATGGGATGGACACTGTGGAAGCAAATTTAGCTCTTGGTTTCAAAGCCGATGAAAGAGATTATGGCATTGGAGCACAGATACTAAGAGATTTAAACGCTCATAAAATAAGACTTATCACTAACAACTACACAAAAAAAGTGGGATTGTCAGCTTTTGGGCTTGAAATAATTGAAACAGTACCTATAAGAATAACTCCCAATAAATATAATTTGAAGTATCTTAAAACAAAACAAGATAAACTAGGACATAATTTAAACATTAAATAATTTCTGAAGTTAATAACAGATGTTTTATAAATTTCTTTTTAACCGCCAAATGCCCAAATGGTTTATTCTTATTATAGACCTGCTGATTTGTTTTTTTACTATGATACTGGCCTATCTTCTCAGGTTTAATTTTTCACTACCCAAAAGAGAACTTGAATTACTGCCCTATGTGATACCATATATTCTTATAATAAAAGGAATCATTTTTATTATTGCCAAGACCAATGCCGGAATAATAAGATATACCAGCACCCGCGATTCTTTAAGAATAATGGCAGCAGTAATGTTATCAAGTATTATCTTTTCATTTGTCAATCTGGTGCCTTTTTATTTTTTTGATGGAACATTCTTGATACCCTTTTCCATTGTTATTATTGATTTTATTACTTGTACTTTTGTGCTTATCATATTCCGTATTGTAGTTAAGGTAACATATCTCGAATTAAACAACCCCTCAAGCAAAAAGACCAATGTTATTGTTTTTGGGGCAGGTGAAGGAGGTGTAATAGCAAAAAGAGCTATTGACAGAGATGCTGGTTCAAAATATAAAGTACTGGCATTTTTGGATGAAGACCCTATGAAAATTGGAAAAAAAATAGAAGATATACCTATTTATGGTCTTAATGAACTTGAAACTCTTCTTAAAACCAACACTGTAGCTCATCTTATTTTGTCAGCACAAAACATGAGGACGGATAAGAAAAAATCTATTATAGAAATCTGTCTGGCTTACAATACAAAAGTTTTAAATGTACCTAAAGTAAGCAACTGGATTAACGGAGAACTTAGTTTTAAACAAATAAAGAAAGTAAATATTGAAGATTTACTTGAACGCGACCCAATAAAACTTGATGAAAAAAGAATAAAGAAAGATGTTTTAGGAAAAACTGTACTTGTAAGTGGTGCGGCTGGCTCAATAGGGAGTGAAATTGCAAGACAAATTGCCAACTTTATGCCTGATAAGCTTATTTTACTCGACCAGGCAGAATCACAACTTTTCTATTTAGAAATTGAACTTATGGGCAAATTTAAACATTGCCCCTTTGAAATAATTATTGGCGATATACGCAATAGCAAAAAAATGGAAAATATATTTGAACACTATAAGCCCGACTATGTTTTTCATACCGCTGCCTATAAACATGTGCCCATGATGGAAAACAATCCTCAGGAGTCAGTTTATACAAATGTCTGGGGTACAAAAGTCTTAGCTGATTTATCCCTGAGATATAATGTTTCCAAGTTTGTTATGGTATCAACAGATAAAGCTGTTAACCCAAGCAATGTGATGGGAGCATCTAAAAGAATTGCAGAGATTTATGTACAGGCCTTGAATCAGGAAGGCAAAACCAAATTTATTACAACACGTTTTGGAAATGTACTTGGTTCAAACGGCTCGGTTGTTACTTTGTTTAAAAGACAAATTGATAATGGAGGTCCTGTTACCATAACACATCCCGATGTTACCCGTTATTTTATGACCATTCCCGAAGCATGTCAGCTTGTTCTTGAAGCAGCAGCCATGGGTAATGGAGGTGAGATTTTTATCTTTGATATGGGTCATTCAGTAAAGATTATTGATCTGGCTAAAAAGATGATTAAATTATCTGGATTGACACTGGGTAAGGATATACAGATTGTTACTACAGGACTCAGGCCTGGTGAAAAACTGTACGAAGAATTGCTCAATAACCAGGAAAATACATTACCCACCCATCATAACCAGATTATGATAGCTAAGGTGCGTACATATAACTTAAATGAAATTTCAAATAACATTGAGCAGCTTGTTGAGGTATCAAAAACCTGTGATAAGAAAGCATTAGTAAGAAAAATGAAAACAATAGTGCCTGAATATATCAGTAAAAATTCTGTTTTTGAAGAATTGGATGTATAACTATAGTTTCTCAATATAATTATAAAATTATTAAAACCAGTATCTGACAATTTTAATATTAAAAATGAAAGAAAATCTTTTTTCGTCAGTAGGTTTATTTAAAACAAATCCCAATTGGAATTATGCCATCAAACGCGAAAGTGATATCTACTACCGTAAAGAAGATATAAGAACAGACTTTGAAAGAGATTATAACCGCATACTGCATTGTACCGCTTACAGAAGATTAAAACATAAAACACAGGTATTTTTTGCCACACAAAATGACACTATTTGTACGCGCATCGAGCATGTAAACCATGTATCGTCTGTTAGTTTCACTGTAGCAAAATTTTTAGGTCTTAACACACAGCTAACTATGGCTATAGCACTGGGACATGATTTAGGGCACGCTCCTTTTGGCCATTCTGGAGAGAGAATAATAAAAAAAATTACTAAAGAAGTCTTAGGTGAAAATTTCTGGCACGAAAAAAACAGTTTACGTGTTGTGGACCGCATAGAAACGTTAGAAGACAGTTTTGGAAAACTAAAAAATTTAAACCTTACATATGCTGTACGCGACGGTATTATTTCGCATTGTGGCGAGGTGAATGAAAACGCCCTTTTCCCAAGAAAAGAAAATATAGACCTTAACCTAATAGAAAAACCAAATCAGTATGCACCCTATACATGGGAGGCCTGTGTGGTAAAAATTGCCGATAAGATTTCATATCTGGGCAGGGACATTGAAGACGCCCTTACACTAAATATTTTATCTCCTGCACAACTCAACGACCTTAAAAAAATTGCAGGAGAAAATATAAAAGCCATTAATAATACCATACTGATGCATGATTTTATTATTGACTTATGCAAAAACAGTACACCCGTTAATGGAATCATGTTTTCGGAGAAATACCTTGAGCTGATAAATAATGTAAAGAAGTTTAACTATGAGCATATATACAATCACAAACGGCTTAAGAATTATGAGAAATATGCTGAGTTGATTATATTTTCAATATTTGAAGCTTTGGATAGTTTTTATGCCGGAATAGACACCTATAAAAGGATTACTGAATATCAGACTTCCTATCCTAAGCTGACATTGTCGTTTTCATCGTGGCTGAAAAAATACGAATCAACATCTGTAGAATCAGATAAGGGAAAAAAATATCAGAATATATTTCTTTACGACCTTAGGCAACATGATGATTACAGATGTGCCATCATTGATTATATTGCCAGTATAACAGACCATTTTGCTATAGATATTTTTAATGAATTAACCAGTTTTTAAATGTTTTTTACATACTTTTTAATAGCCCTTACTGCAATTACATCATTTTTGGCATTTCAAAACCATGCCCTTTTTGAAAAATTAAAGTTTTATCCATATATTATTAAGAGCAACAAGGATTGGTACAGGTTTTTCTCGTATGGTTTATTACACGCAGACTGGGGTCATCTTTTAGTAAATATGTTTGTATTATATTCATTTGGAAGCAATGTGGAATATTTATTTCAATATTATTTCGGGAATAAGGCCATATTGTATTTTATACTGCTGTATGCAGGTGGTGTGTTTGTTTCGGTTATACCCTCATTTGAAAAGAACAAAAACAATCCTTATTATACTGCTGTAGGAGCATCAGGAGCTGTTTCGGCAATTCTTTTCTCGAGCATTCTTATGTTTCCAACAGCTAAAATAATTTTTTTGCTGCTCCCTGTGCCAATACCTGCTTTTATATTTGGTATCATTTATCTTGTATATTCGTGGTATATGGCAAAAAGAGCCAAAGATAACATAGGACATGATGTACATTTCTGGGGAGCGATTTTTGGATTTGTTTTTACTATCCTGCTAAAACCACAACTCATTATTTTATTCTTTAAGCAACTGATTTAATAATTATTATTACGTGAGCAAGAAAATAATCGTTAATGGTGTCATCGAAGACGCAGTAAAATACAATATTTTACTGATTAACAGGGCTTTTCGTTATGGTGATGGGCTTTTTGAGACCATCAGGGTTTATAATGGGTTTCCATTATTTGCTGAATTACATTATAAAAGACTTACAGACGGTTTATCTTTTTTTAAAATCAATGCCCCTGAAATACACGATTTTGCTTTATTTTACAACAATCTTATTGAAATTATCAAGGCCAATAATATCAATTCTGGCGGACGCATCAGATATACTGTTTGCAGAGCATCAGAAGGATTTTATAAGCCCCTATCGGATAGAAGTTTAAGCATTATTGAAGCTGCTGTAATCGAAAATAATACATATTTGCTTAATGAAAAAGGTCTCTTGGTATTCATTTATGATGATGTTCTGAAGCCCATAAATAAATTAACCCGATATAAAAACCCCTTTGCTTTTTTACATGTTCTTGCCAGCCAATATCAAACAGAAAGTAATTATGAGATTTTGCTGTTGAACGAACAGAATAATATTTGTGAAGGAATAAATTCAAATATTTTTATTTTAAAGAATAAAGTATTATATACACCTCATTTAGAGCAGGCATGCGTTAATGGCATTATGAGACAGCTTATTATTCAGTATATTTCAAAGTTGATGCATATAGAAATATTGGAAACAACTATTAATAGAACAGATCTACTTGACGCAGATGAAATTTTATTTACAAATGTTGTACAAGGCGTTAAATGGGCTATGGGTTTTGATAAAAAAAGATATTATAATACATTTTCTAAGTCGTTAATTGAGAATATTAATAATTTTATTAATTCACAAATTTGAATTATCTATAAATATATTATATATCTTAGCATATTAAATAAAAGGCAGAATTAAAATATGACAAGACAATTTACAATTTATTTTACTCTTTTTTTTCTGCTACTTTCTGTTGCGTTAAAAGCTCAGGAGTACCGACAACACGAAATAGGCACCCCTTTTATCAGAAACTATCCCCCAAGAGAATATAAGGCATTTTCACAAAACTGGGCTATTGTACAGGACACCAGAGGTGTCATGTATTTTGCAAATGGCGATGGTGTACTGGAGTACGATGGAGTAAATTGGCGTCTGATTAGAATTAAGAATAATTATATGGTAAGTTGCCTCTCAATAGATGATAATGGGGTTATCTGGGTTGGCTCTATCAATGAATTGGGGTATCTGGCTCCTGACCACAGAGGATTGATGCATTATGTTTCACTGTCGCATCTCATTGAAGAAAGCAAAATGGATTTTGGCTATATTTATAACATATATAATACGGGCAATAATGAATTTATCCTTGTTACCAATAAAAGTGTTTGCAAGTTAACTTATATTGATAACATATTTGAGGTTAAAGTATATCCTGATATATTAAGTGTGTTTAATGTTTCTGAAAAATTTTATGGAATAAACGAGGCAAGTGGCTTATGCCTTTTACTTAAGGATACAGTATTGTCTGTAAAAAATGGTGAGTTTTTTAAGGATAAAGGTATTCAGAAAATTCTTGATTATAATGATACGAAGGTATTAATATCGACAAGAGATGAAGGCATGTTTTTGGTGAGTAAAATAGAGAGTAGCAACTACAATAAAGCTATAGAAATAGAAGCGTTCCCAACACAAATAGACGAATTTCTTAAAAAAAACCGTTTTCAGACTGCACGAAAGCTGAAAGAGGATGGTTTTGCCTTTGCCACAACCAGAGGAGGCACCATAATAATGGATATGGAAGGGAATCTCATACAAATACTCAATAAAAATATTGGCATTTATAACGATACCCACTACTATATTTTTCAGGATTCAGAAGAAGCTATATGGCTGGCTCTTGATAATGGTATATCAAAAGCAGAAATCAACTCTCCCATAAGTTTCTGGAATGATGCAACAGGATTAAAGGGGAGTGTGCTATCAGTGATACGTTTTGAAAATACACTTTATGCAGCCACCTGGCAAGGTGTTTTTTATCTTGATGTTTCGGGTTTTAATAATAAATACGAGGGCAGCAACATTGATATACTGGTATTTAAACCAGTAAAGGGCATATATTCAACCTGCTGGGATTTTTTAGAATTAAAATTTGATAAGAGACCCAATATTTTACTTGCAGCCACAACCGATGGAATTTTTCAGATTCAGAACGACACGTCGGTTGTAATTTACAAGGGTAATACAAATAAATTACATCGCAGTAGGAATAAACCCCATATTATTTTAGCAGGTCTTGAAAGTGGGGCTATGTATATTGAAATGGATACTACTGGAAAAGAAACAAAACTAAAAAAACCGGTTTACATACCCAAAATTGAGCAAAGAGTCATCAGTATTGGAGAAACAACGAACGGAAGACTATGGCTTGGAACACAATATGACGGGCTTATTCTTTTAAAGGAAAATAATATATCCGACACGATTTTATTTAAACCTGAATTTTTTACTCAATATAAGAGTAAAAACATAGATGGCTCTGTCTATATAAATGAATATCTGGGACATCTTCTTTTTGCTTCCGAAAATGGTTTGTTCTATTTTACAAATGCAGGAACATTTAAGCCATACAGCGTTTTTCTGAATCATATAATTTCTAACAGAGGTGTTATAACTGTTTTTAAACAAGATTTTAAAGGTAATCTCTGGTTGCAGGGTACATTACGTGCAAACGGTGAAAAATTAATAATCTGTGTCGAAAGAAAAAAAACCAGCTCTAAGATATTTTCTGTTTATCCCTTTAAACCAATACCTAAAGCTGAGATATGGAATATTTATCCTGAGAAAAATGGCATCACCTGGCTGTGTAGTGATGAGGGCTTGTTCCGTTATAATTCTAATATTTCATATTTTTATCAAAAAGATTTTAAGACATTAATACGTAAAGTCGTTCTCGAAAATGATTCCCTTTACTTCGGGGGATATCATATGGATTTTGAACACCCTTTCAGCTTAAAAAGTATAGAAAATGATAAGGAAGAAACTACAGACAAGAAAAGTATTAATTATAATTATAATTCAGTGATTTTTGAATTTGCTTCCTTGTTTTTTTATGATGAGTTGCAAAATCAGTACAAGCATTATCTGGATGGCTTTGATAAGAAATGGTCGGATTGGAGTACTGAGAACAAAAAAGAATATACCAACCTGCCTCATGGCAAATATATTTTCAAGGTATATTCTAAAAACATATTTGAGAATGAAGGTCAGCTTGCTGAATTTGAATTTGAAATATTACCACCCTGGTACAGAACCTATTTTGCCTATTTTATATTTTTATTAATACTGGGATGCTTTATCTATCTTTTAGTAAAATACAGTAATAAAAGGTTACAGGAAGCCAAATTGCGTCTTGAGAACATGGTACAGGAGCGTACACAGGAAATTGTCAAACAAAAGAAGGAGCTCGAAATAGAGAAAGAAAAATCGGACCGGCTCTTACTAAATATTTTACCCTATAAGATTGCCGAAGAATTGAAAGAAAAGGGATATGCCAAAGCTAAATATTACAAGCATGTAAGTGTTATGTTTGCCGACTTTACAGGCTTTACTCAGATAGCAGAGAAGATGGAGCCGGAAGAGCTTATCAAAGAACTGAACAAATGCTTTGTATATTTCGATGAAGTCTGCGTAAGGCACAATCTCGAAAAGATTAAAACGGTAGGAGATTCTTATATGTGTGCGGGAGGCGTTCCAATACAAAATGCTACAAACCCAATAGATATAGTTTTAGCATCCTTAGAAATGATTAATTTTATTAAGAATTTACATGAAGAACAGGAAAAAAAAGGTTTAGTCAAATGGCATATCCGCATAGGGATACATACAGGCGAAATTATTGCAGGAGTTGTAGGTAAGAAGAAATTTGCCTATGATATATGGGGAGATACAGTAAATACGGCAAGCCGTCTGGAAAGTACCAGTGAGCCAGATAAGGTAAATATCTCAGGGGCTACTTATAAATATATTAAAGATTATTTTGTATGTGAATACCGAGGCAAAGTGGCTGCAAAACATAAAGGTGAAGTTGATATGAACTTTGTATATAGAATTAAGCCCGAATTGTCGCACGACGAAGCTGGCTACATTCCGAATATCAGGTTTAAAGAGATGTATAATCAATTGCTCAATGAATAAAAAATGATAGATATAGAAAGTGCCAGAAAATATATTTTAGATAAACTTAAGAATGAGCTTAATCCTGACCTCAAATATCATGGTGTGCTGCATACTATTGATGTATATAACTCAGCAACTGTACTAGCAGCAATGGAAAATATTAATGGCAGGGATTTAATACTGATACAAACAGCAGCCTTGTATCACGACAGTGGTTTCCTTATCAAATATAAAGGGCACGAAGAAATCTCAGTGCTTATTGCACGAGATGTGCTGCCTCAATACGGGTATAAAAAAGAAGATATAGACATTATTGCACAAATGATAATGGCTACGCGTATCCCTCAAACTCCAATTTCTCATCTGGATATGATATTAAGCGATGCAGACCTTGATTATATGGGCAGGGACGATTTCTTTATGAATGCCATGCGGCTTAAGCATGAATGGATGATTTATGGTATAATTACTTCGCTCAAAGAATGGTATCTTATACAGAGGGATTTCCTCCAGAAACATACTTTTTTTACCCCATCTGCAATAAGGTTAAGGCAAGAAAAGAAAATGTTACATCTATCTCAGATAAAAGAACTTTTAGCGTTATAAATATATATTTATATTAAAATTATTTGTTATTTTTGCAAAATATAATAAAAACATAAGAATGGAAACAAAAAAGAACATACTTCTTGTACCTTACGATTTTACATCTGTAGGTGATTTTGCTCTGGAACATGCTCTGGGAATTGCCAAAACCATTGATTACGATGTTTATGTTTTTCATGTTATTAACAAAGAAACGAGAGCGAAAATAAAAAGAGATAACCTTCCTGATGATTATGTGGAACAGGAATTACAAAGACTTATTGAAAAAGCCACCGAGGACAACAAGGTATATGTTAAATATATCACGCGAGAAGGAAGTATTTTTACAGATATAGCTGCTGTAGCCAAAGAAATCGGGGCACGCTTCGTAGTAATGGGCACTCATGGGAAAAAGGGTATGCAACATCTTACTGGCAGTTGGGCACTCAAAGTTATATCAGCTTCTGAGGTTCCATTTATTGTGGTGCAGGAAAAACACTTCAGGCACGGCTATAAAAATATAGTATTTCCTATTGACGACAGCATCGAATCGAAGCAGAAAGTGAAATGGGCCATTCATATTGCAAAAATATTTAATTCTATTATTCACATCATTTCCACCAACGAATCGAATACAGAAACTGCTGCACGTGTTTACAGAAATATCCAACAAATAAAGAATTTTTTTGATGATAACAACATTGAATACATCATCAGGGTAAACGAAGAAAAGGGTGGAAATTTTGCTAAAGCTGTGATTAATTATGCAGAATATATAGAAGCCGACCTTATAATGATTATGACAGAACCCGATGTTCTTTTACCTGTATATAACTTGGGTAAATGGGATGAACATATACTATTTAACACATCCAAAATACCCGTTATGTGCGTAAATCCAAGAGATTTTAGCATTATGGTAGTGGGCTTGTAATTTTTTCTTCTGTTCATTTGGTTTTACTGATACGTATTTATCCTTTCAATGCTTCAGCCCCGCTTACAATTTCGAGGATTTCTTTTGTAATGGTGGCTTGCCTTACTTTGTTATAATGCAGTTTAAGTGCTTTGATAAGTTCTGTAGCATTGTCGGTGGCTTTGTGCATGGCTGTCATGCGTGCACCGTGTTCGGCTGCATTTGAATCGAGTATGGCTCTGTGAAAACGCAGCTTGAGAATTTTTGGAATAAGCTCGGTTATGATCTGGATTTTATCGGGCTCATAAATATAATCAACATCCGATTTGCTCTTCTTTTCTTTTTCAGTAAATGATTTTGGTTCAACAGGAAGGAATTTTTCGTTCGAGAGAATTTGTGTGGCGGCATTTTTAAACCTATTGTATATCAATTCAATAGAATCGTACTCTTGTGCCATAAACTTGTCCATCAGAAAACGGGCAATAGGTTCCGTATTCTCATAAGTTAGTGTTTGAAAAATATAATCGTAATTGGCAACTATATTGTACTTTCGCTTGGTGAAGTATTCAGTTCCTTTTTTACCAATAGTGATGATATCCAGCTTGCCATTTTTATTTAAATCAGCATATTTATTGTTTATAGCAGCCACTGTTTCTTTGATTACAGTGGAGTTGAAATTGCCACAGAGGCCCTTATTTGATGTAATAACAACAAGCAGCGTCTTTTTAATTTCTCTTTGTATAGAATACTGTGCTTGAGGCAGGTTTTCAGCTTTAGATTGGATGTGATGCAAAATCTCCTGCATCTTGGCTTCGTAAGGCCTTAATTTGACGATGGCATTTTGTGCTCTCCTCAGCTTAGAGGCAGAGACCATCTTCATAGCATTGGTAATCTGCTTTGTTGATTCAACTGATGCTATACGTATTCGAACTTCTTTTAATCCTGCCATAAAAAATAGATATACTTTAGTATAACCTCATTAAATAGTTTATTGTTTTATAAATTTTTGGGACACCTCAATGGCAACGGCTTCAATAGTTTGTGTGTCGTTATCGGTGAGTTTTCCGTCTTTAAGTGAATCGAGAACATTTTGGTGTTTATGCTCCATCACATTGAGTAAGTCTTCTTCAAATTGTTTCACCTTGTTGATGGGAACATTTTTAAGTAATCCCTTTGTACCACAATAGATGATAGCAATTTGTTTTTCTACATCCATAGGTGCATACTGTGGCTGTTTAAGAATTTCTACATTGCGGCTTCCTTTGTCGAGAGTTGCTTTGGTAGCAGGGTCGAGGTCGGAGCCAAATTTAGAGAATGCTTCGAGTTCTCTGAACTGTGCCTGGTCTATTTTAAGTGTGCCTGCAACTTTTTTCATAGATTTTATTTGGGCATTACCACCAACCCGTGATACAGAAATCCCCACATTGATAGCAGGTCTGACACCTGAGTTAAAGAGGTTGGCTTCGAGGAATATCTGTCCGTCTGTGATTGAAATCACATTGGTAGGGATATAGGCAGAAACGTCTCCTGCCTGTGTTTCGATGATTGGCAGAGCTGTGAGGGAGCCACCACCCTTAACCAGATGTTTTATGGTATCGGGGAGGTCGTTCATTTTTGCGGCTATTTCATCGGATTTGATAATTTTAGCAGCTCTTTCGAGCAAACGTGAATGCAGGTAGAACACATCACCAGGATATGCTTCCCTGCCTGGAGGGCGTCTGAGGATAAGAGATACTTCGCGGTATGAGACGGCTTGTTTGGAAAGGTCGTCGTAAATCACTAAAGCATGTCGGCCTGTATCTCTGAAAAACTCACCAATAGTAGCTCCTGTATAGGGTGCATAGAACTGCATAGCAGCAGCATCTGAGCTGGTAGCAGCGACAACAATGGTGTATTTCAAAGCACCGTGGTCTTCGAGTATTTTAACGGTTGATGCAATAGAAGAACCTTTCTGGCCTACGCCTACATATATACAATAAACGGGCTCACCTTTCTCGTAGAACTTTTTCTGGTTGATGATTGTGTCAATAGCAATAGCTGTTTTGCCTGTCTGGCGGTCACCAATGATTAGTTCCCTCTGACCTTTGCCTATAGGAATCATGGCATCAATGGGCTTTATACCAGTTTGAAGGGGTTGGTTTACGGGCTGACGGAATATGACACCAGGTGCTTTTCTTTCGAGAGGCATCTCATATGTTTCGCCAATTATAGGACCTTTGCCATCGATTGGTTCACCAATGGTATTGATAACACGCCCCAGCATGCCTTCACCTACTTTTACAGAAGCAATCTTACCTGTTCTTTTAACTTTGTCGCCTTCTTTTATATGCACACAATCGCCTAATAGAACGGCTCCCACATTATCTTCTTCGAGATTAAGCACAATGGCTTTCATGCTATTTTTTTCAAATTCAATCATTTCGCCCGACTGCACTTTAGTTAACCCATAAATACGGGCTATACCATCACCCGACTGCAGTACGGTTCCTGTTTCTTCTAATTCAGAAGCCATATTCACCCCTGACAATTCCTGTCGTAAAATGGCTGATACTTCTGCTGGTTTTATTTGTTGCGACATTTGATATTATTTTTATTATTATAAACCTTTT
>CAZVOS010000006.1:0-14693 GCA_964628845.1 uncultured Bacteroidales bacterium
CCCTTTATTTTACATTTTTCTTCAAATTCTGGGAAAGAGATTTCCTTTCCTACTGATGATACAGAAAGTACTTTAATTTCTATCACAAATAATGGTTCTGAAATTTCAAGCTTTTCATTCTCATTAAATGATATGTTTTATACTACATTGGATGATATTGAGAAGTATATCTCTCAAAAATATAGAAATAACAATGATAGTCTGTTCTATTATGCCTGGCAATTTGTATGCGACAATTCCTATTACAATATGTCTCTTTCGAAGGAAGATTGGTTTACATCGCCTCTTTTATACATCAACTCCATAGGTTTTGGACTCTGTGGCAAACAAGCCATTGTACTGGGTAAAATATGGGAAGCACTGGGTTATAAAAGCAGGATATGGGGACTTAACGGACATATTGTACCCGAAGTTTTTTATAACAACAGATGGCTCATGCTCGACCCCTCATATAAAGTCTATTATTTAAATACTAATGCCAAGATTTCGAATGTGGAAGAGCTGTCTGAAAATCCTGACTATTTTAACAATCCCATCAACCATAAAAAAGACAAAGTATGTAATAATCTGCTGTCCTCCGAAAGAATTATTAGTTATTATATTACTAAACAAGATAACCAGCTTATTTATGAAAATATTTCATCTGCCAATATAAAGAAACTTGAAATTACGCTTCCTCCATACGCTGTATTTGAGTTCCCAGGTATTTTTATTGAAAACCCCTTAACAATGGACAGTTCAGTAATCCCCTATTATGCCAATGCTGTTCTGAAAATACCACCCTCATGGAAAGGCAGTTTAATAAACACACTTATTATTGCCGGTATAAAAGGCAGCGGCAGCGTAATGATTGACAAAACTGAATATATTATTGGGTCTGAAGAACTGAAAACAAGAATATCCCAACAACGCAGCTTTATATCCGAAATAACAGTATTGCAACATACAGATACTGTATCGCTTATATATTATATTAACCCCTTGTTTTGTGCATTAGAAAAACATAACAAACTTATAATTACGGGCAGTAATATTAATAAGCTCGATATTAAATTCAAAGAACTTCAGGATGATGAAATACTTAATAATCATCTTTTGAAACAATACTTTTTTTATGAATATCCACGAATGGTGCTGCTCAATGAAAACATCCCATTTCCTGAAAATTGTCTCTTGCCGAATGTGGTTTTTGAATCTGATTCGGATATTCTAGATGCTTTTAATATCTACTGTAAATGCCTGACATTTGATAATGAAATAACAAACTTAAATATTCAAAAGCTAAGTAATGCCTTAAATAATATACCCGAAACACACAATAAAAAAGCACTGTATGATATAATGAACTGTGTGCCAATAAATTATCTGTTTTACGACATCTCACAAACAACTGAAAAATTGCTGTACGATACCATTTATAAGCTAACAAAAAATACCTGATTTCTTATTTATTTTTATTCATCTATATTATAAGTCTCATCAACAATAAAATCGGGTAGTTCTTTTACTTCCTTTTTAATGCCATTGATATATTCGGCTAATATCCAAACAAGGATAAATAAAAATCCAATCAGAATAAGATTAATAACAGCCACCCATTCGAGCAGTTTATAAAACTGATGATTGGCGAAATAATTAATGAATAAATATATCAAAGATATAAAACCGAGAATAACAGATGATACACCCACTACTAAACCTAAGCGTAAAGGTAAAAGTGAAAAGCTGAGTATGCCACGCATAGCAAATCGAAACATCTTTAACCAGTTGAAGCCAGTTTTTCCTTTATCCCTTTTTGGTCTGTCGAATTCGACAACGGCATATTTATAGCCAAGCCATGGAATAAGCCCTCTTAAATATTCTTCCTTGCCTTTTTTATTCTGAAAATGTTTTAATACTATTTTGTCAATCAGTCTGAAATCACCTATATGACCTGGTAATGAAACTTCTGATGACCAATTAAGCAGTTTATAATAATAATGGGCTGTTATTTTTTTGAGGTAGCTGTCGTTGCGTGTGATTCTTTTTGTATATACAACTTTGTAGCCGTCCAGCCAGTGGCGGAGCATTTGGGGAATAATATCAGGGGGATCCTGCATATCGCAATCCATGGTAATCACAGCATCGCCTTGAGCTATATTCATGCCTGCAACCAAAGCCGACTGGTGTCCGAAATTACGGGTGAAACTGATAACACGCACTCTTTTATCTTTAAGAGACAAGTCTTTAAGTATGTTGAGCGATGTATCGAAACTGCCATCATTCACAAAAATAAACTCAAAGCTGAGCATGTCAAATGCAGCCATCTGCTTCAGAAGCTTATCATAAAGATTAGAAATATTTTCTTTTTCGTTATAAACAGGAATAACAAAAGAGACTTTTTGCATCTTATTAGCTTTAATTTAATGTTCAAATTTAATATTTTTTTTATTCCCCTGCAATAATAATTACAAATTCCCCCCTGATAGTTTTGGCAGAGAAATAATCGAAGACCTCTTTGAGTGTACCTCTGAAAGTTTCTTCAAATTTTTTTGTCAGCTCTCGTGATACAGATACCTTCCTTTCATTACCAAAATAAAGCATGAGTTCTGTAAGGGTCTTTAAGATGCGGTGTGGAGATTCGTACAATATTGTTGTTCTGTTATAGGTACTTAGTTGTTTCAACTTTGTTTGTCTTCCTTTTTTTACGGGCAGGAATCCTTCAAATATGAAACTGTCGGAAGGGAATCCCGAATTGACAAGAGCAGGTACAAACGCAGTGGCGCCTGGCAGACATTCGACATCAATTCCTTTTTCGATGCATGTACGCACGAGTAAAAAACCGGGGTCGCTTATACCTGGCGTTCCTGCATCACTTATCAAAGCAATGGTATCTGCCTCTGCAAAAAACTCTTCGATAAAAGCACTGATTTTGTGTTCGTTGAATTTATGATACGAACGCATCTTAGTCTTTATGTTGTAATGTTTCAGAAGTGTTGAAGATGTGCGGGTATCTTCAGCCAGGATAAGAGCTGCCTCACTCAATACCCTTATGGCTCTTAAAGTGATGTCTTCGAGGTTTCCGATGGGAGTAGGCACAACATAAAGCTTTGGCATTACTGGGTATTTTTTGAAAGTTGAGCAATAAAACGGACAATAAGCCGGAACATATCATTATAAGCAGTCATGGGAAGGGTTTCTGAGATGTCGTAAATGTTGTGATACTGCGAATAGCCACCAAGTGTATAAAAATAAAATGATTTTACACCTTTAAGATAAAAATGATAATGGTCGCTGTTGGCTGCTTCGGGTCGGCTTTTTATGTCGGGCAGATATTTATGTTCTTCATTAATTTTTACCAACAAGTCATACTCATCCGTAAATACCTGTCCGTTAACCACCATCATACCTTCTTCTCCAGTGCTTACCATATCAAGGTTGATAAGAAATTTGATTTGTTCTAGTGGAAAGAGGGGATTTTCGCAGAAATAACGAGAACCAAGCAAACCTGCCTCTTCGGCAGCAGCAGCAATAAAAACCACTGAATATTCAGGAGTGTTTTGTGTATAATACGAAGCCAAATCGAGAAGCATGGCAGTGCCACTGGCATTATCGTGAGCGCCCGGAAAATAAGTATCCCTGCCCATACGTCCCAGATGGTCGTAATGGGCCGTAAAAACAAAAAACGAATCGGGGTATTTGGAACCTTCGATATAGCCAATCACATTTTGAGTCTTATATTTTTTGATATATTCGTTTTCGATGGACAGTTCAACCTTTTTGGGATATTTTTTCATCTCTTTTGCCTGTACTTCAAGCGAAGCAAAATCAATAAGCAGGTGCCCTGTGTAAACGCTCCAGCTCAAGTGTGTATCTTTATCAACCAGATAGATAACAGCTTTCGTCTTAAAGATGTTATAAAATTTAGCAATGTCGAAGATATCCATTTTCTTTTCAGCTTTTTGGCGTACATCTATTAGTAATATCTTATTCTCTAAACCTTTTTTCATAAGTTTATCCAGTTTGCCTTGCTTGGTTTTGTTGTCCACAACAGTAACTGGAAACTCGCCCTTAATATGCGATGATGGTGTATATACAATAAAATCTTCGCCTGGTTTCAGATGCTTGCCATCAAATTTAAGTTCCATTTCCCCAGGTAAAGTATTGACGCTCATATCAAAATACTGATAGTAACTGTTATTAAAGGTCTTTAACCCAAGTAAGCTCATCTCGGAACTGATATAATCGGCTGCAATGCTGTCGCCTCTGTTTACATAACCCCTGCCATGAAAATCGGAAGATGCAAGGATGTTAATATGCTTTTTTACATAAATTAAATCCTGACATACGGCAGAATTATATAATATAATGAGTACAAGTATTATGTGAATCCGTTGTTTAAGTTTCATTAAAAAGTATATCTTTATTTTTGATATCTCCTGCTGAGCATTTCTTTTAAAATAAGAAAAGTATTTGAATTATTATCCCATCTATACCTTATAGCAAGAGTGTTCAGATATTGCTCTGCACTTTCTAAATCATTAAAAGTATTGAGTTTATTTATACTTTCATTATAATCGGAAAGATTGCCTTCGAAAAGTTCGTTAACAAAACGGAATTTCTCATTGATGCCGATAGCTATTTTAAGGTCATTAATAGGTGCTTGCTTTATTTTGCCTGCAATAGTAGCATCATTTTTCGATTGTGCCATTTTTTCGTTAATTGACTGTGCGTCGTTTTTAAATTTATCTGTAATATTTGGAGCATCACTGAATAAATCAACTGATTTCTTTGTTGGTTTTTCAATAGGTTTTTCAACTGGCTTTTCAATGGGCTTTTCAACTGGCTTGTCAATGGGTATTTCATTTGATATTCCCTTTGTATTATTATCTTCTGGTTCAATAAATTCAATAAGTTTTGTTTCATCAGTATTTTCGTTTTCGGAAAGTTCTTCTTCAGTTACCCTAATCTCAGGATTAATAATTGTATCAGAAGATATTTCAGTCTTTATTTTAGTGCTTTCAATTGGTTTATTATCATTTTTCCTATTTTGTTTATCAAGCTGGAAAAAGGCCTCATAGAGGTCGCGTATATTTACTTTTATAATATCGAGTTCTATTTGCGGTATATTACCATCGTACTTAGAAATTGTTAGCGACTGTTCGGCTATAGTTTCAACGAGTGCCTGTATTTCGTCAATAATTAATTTTTTATCCATGTTCAAAGTTTTTTATATTTACCTTAAATTTTTATGTAGGTTTGTAATTAAAATATGAAGTAAAGATATAAAGAATTATAAAATTTTAATATGTTTTTAGAAAATTCTATTCATCAGCAACAAAAAAGGGGTTCTGTAGAAGTGATATGTGGTTCGATGTTTTCTGGTAAAACCGAGGAATTGATAAGGCGTTTGAAAAGGGCCAAATTTGCAAAACAAAAGGTTGAAATCTTTAAGCCACAAATTGATACCCGTTATGATGAAAACAATGTGGTGTCGCACGATGCCAACACCATTATATCAACAGCAGTACCAGCTGCCTCCAATATACTTTTATTATCGAGCGATGTTGATGTTATTGGCATTGATGAAGCCCAGTTTTTTGATGAAGAAATTATCAGCGTTTGTAACCAATTGGCTTCAAAAGGAATAAGGGTTATTGTAGCTGGCTTGGATATGGATTTTCTGGGTAAACCCTTTGGTCCTATGCCTGCTTTATTAGCCATGGCTGAATACATCACCAAAGTACACGCTATATGTGTCAGGTGTGGTGCCTTGGCACAATATTCACACCGTCTGGTAGCCAACCAAAAAACCGTTATGCTGGGTGAGATGGATTCATATGAGCCTTTATGCAGGACCTGTTATAATAAGGCGATGGGAAATAATTAACCGCTCCATAAAATAAATTCTAAATATCTGATTATCTATATATTACATATATTTTTTTACAGATTCCTGCTCTGATTTTTTACCCCAATAACCACTTCCACACAGGCATTATATTAATTTTTCCATTTTGAAACTGCAATTCCTGCTCTTCGCTGTCGGTTGTGAGAAGCAATCCTGTATTTAAGTTGTAGCGATTCATGGCTTCTTTTAATCCTTTTATTTCACGTTCTTTGTTTTCATAGGTCAACTGATAACATACCTGCATGAGATGGCGTTAGATACATTGTACGCGTACATGCAACTATTATTATAGGCGCTGCTTATGGCATTGAATTATGTTTTACGGGAATTAAATTTATCAGATTCTCCGCATATTTTCAGAATATTGATTGAGGTGGGGATAAGCAGAAAAAAAATAACAGAAAATTATTTGATATAATTGAAAAGCTATTGGGAATAAGGGAGCTTTCTGTCTGTAAATAATAACACTACAATATCCAAATAATATCAATCATTTAAACTTTAAAAATTCCTGTAAAATATATAAAAGTTTTTATACTTTTGGGCATTCAAAAAAAAAGTAAACAGATATTTCACTTAAACCATTAATACCGATGAAGAAAAAACTCGACCCGCAGAAAAACTACAAAGACACTATGAAGGAAGTAGGTTATATAAGCCGCAAGAAAGCGACACAAAAAACTTACGATGATTTGGGTTTTATGTCAGGACTTGAAGTACACCAGCAATTAGATACCAAACAAAAGCTCTTTTGCCATTGCCCTGCTGGTATCTTTCAGAAGGAAGATGAATTTGATGCTGAAGTCATTCGTCATATGCGACCCACATTAAGCGAGCTTGGAGAGTACGATGGAACAGCACTGATGGAGTTTAAAACCAAAAAAGAAATCATTTACCGCATTAAAAACGAAACGGCATGTACCTATGAGGTGGACGACACCCCTCCTTTTCAAATTAATAGAGATGCCGTTGAGAAAGCCATTGAGATATCATTACTATCGAAACTAAACATCGTAGGCGAGATACATATTACCCGCAAACAATACCTTGACGGTAGCATTCCTACTGGATTTCAGCGTACTGCTATCATAGGTGTAGAAGGTGAAATTCCTTTAAAGAACAAAAAAGTACGGCTTATACAACTCAGTCTTGAAGAAGATTCTTGCCGCGAAGTATCCGACATAGGTCATACCCGTATCTACCGCACCGACCGCTTGGGCATGCCTCTCATCGAAACAGTAACATACCCCGACATGAAAAACCCTGACGAAGTGATGGAAGCAGCCAATTACATACGCTTCCTCAACCGAAGTACAGCTAAGGTGAGAACAGGTATAGGAGCTGGAAGAGAAGATGTTAATGTGAGCTGCAAAGGAGGCACAAGGGTTGAAATTAAAGGTGTTTCGCATAACAAATGGATACCTGAACTTACACATAATGAATGTTTCAGGCAATGGGCATTGCTTATTATCAGAGAAAAACTAAAAAAGAAAATTAAAAATACTAAAGACTGGAAACTCAATCATATCCAAATCAATTATCTGGAATTTAAGTTTAAGTATGCATATTTAAAAGAAGCTTTTGACAAGAAACATAAGATAGTAGCCATCAATCTGCCAGGATTTAATGCCATTTTATCACATTTTACTCAACCAGGAAAAAACTTCTCCGATGAGTTGAGCGACCGTCTTAAAGTGATAGCATGCTTAGAAAAACCAAATCTGACACATTCAGAATTTCAGAAACAAGTGGTATCTGACGAAGATTTTGCACGCATTAAAACCCTTCTGAAAGCCGACGAAAACGATGCCCAACTTATCATCTGGGGACCTGCTGAAGACATTCCTACAGCCATAGAAACCATTGACGAAAGATGCAAATGGGCTTTTGCAGGTGTGCCTAACGAAACACGCAAATCGTTTGAAAATGGCACCACCATTTTTGAAAGAGTACTTCCTGGTGCAGACCGCATGTATCCTGATACCGACTCTGCTCCCATACCCCTTACCGATGACGAAATTAAGAAAATTGCCAAACGTTTACCCACAGAAGTGATTGAAAGATATAAGCAGTTAAGAAAATGGAATATCCCTGAAGATACTTACAATTATATTTTTAGTAAAAATCTCTACCCTGTAATCGAAAAAATCATTATAGAACTTGAGATAAATCCCCGCTTTATAGGTACATTCTTTGGTCATATTCTTAAATATGTTGAAGGACATTATATCCCATCATCTGCCTTTTCGTACCAGAAAGTTTATGAACTTTTTAAATTCCTCAAAGACAATAAAATACAATATGCCATAAGCAAAATAATGGTGCCCCATGTATATCAACACCCTAAAATGGATTTTGACTCCATATTATCCACAATAAAATTTAAAAAAATAAAATCTGATACTATTACCTCACATATCCCATTTTTCAAAGAGAAATTCAGTAAAATATGCCGCAAAAAAGATGAAAAATCGAGTATAGATTGGATTATGGGTGAGCTTCGCAAAACAGCCATTGGTAATATTGAATTGTGCGAACTGAGTAAAATTATTGGCAAAGAGGTTAAGAATAATAAAAGCCAAAATTAAAGGCATGTTGAGATTCATATTTACAATCTTAATTAGTTTTTTTCTTATTATTCATGTAGCTCTCAAAGCTCAGGGATACAATAAAGATTCGCTGATAACAGCCGTTTTGCAGAGTATTAATGCCGACAGTATAGAAAAAAACGTACAGGATTTACAGAATTTCAATACCCGTTTTGCTTTGGCCGGCAATCAAAAAGAGATAGCTCTTTTTTTGGCAGAACGTTTTGAGGGCATGGGATATACGGATGTAAAACTTGATTCTTTTTTCCTCGACAGTGTGGCCTGGCCCTATGGCAGTGAAAACTATTTCTCAACATGGCAATACAACGTAATAGTAGAGGAAACAGGATTTGTTAACAGTGATATTATATATATATTAGGAGCTCATTACGATGCCATCGTAAACCCTGGTGATGCCTTTACATTTGCTCCGGGAGCCGACGACAATGCCACAGGTATAGCTGCAGCACTCGAAACAGCAAGGGTTTTTAAACTTCATAACATTCAACCCGCTCATACTATCCGTTATGTGTGCTTTGCAGCCGAAGAGCTCTACCTACGGGGAAGCGACAATTATGCTAATAAAGTTCAGGCCAACAATGATAATATTGTCCTGATGATTAACAATGACATGATTGGAAGAAACCTAGAAGCCAGCAATGACCTTAAATTTAAAATCCAAAAATATCCCAATACCGACTGGATAGAGCTGCTCACTCAGGAAATAGCAGAAAATTATACACTTTTAACACCCGTAGCAGCCACAAATTCGATAGAATATTCCGACAGTTATCCCTTTTACCTCAGGGGCTATGATGCTGTATTCTTCCAGGAATATAATTTTAACACATATCTTCATACTATTTCTGATATTTTAGACAGCTTAGATATGAGCTATTGTGCCGAAGTTATTAAAATTTCATGTGGTTTGCTCCTTAACGGTAATATACCGAGTTCAACACATGATATAATTAAAACAGAATTAATTAAAATAGATATTTCCCCAAATCCAGCAAAAGAACATATTTATTTAAAACTTGAACTGCAAGAAAACGTATCCTTTAATATCGCACTATTTGATATCCATTCTCAAAAAATTACAGAAAATTTTTTTTATATGAATAAAGGAAGCCACACAATCCCTCTTGACATTAAAGAACTATCTGAAGGCATATACTACTGCATCGTTAAAACAAATAAGAATATTTTTAATAAAAAAATAATAATATTATAAACAAGCATAAATAAAAGAGATATGAGTGAAGATTTTTTTCAAGGGTATAAAGGCACAGCACTTGATTTGCTTAAGAAATTTAATGTGCGGGTTTGGGGACAAGCTGACATTAAAACAACAAGAGGAAATTTTAAAGGAACTGTTTTGCCCCGTTCCGAAAATGATGATGACAAACACATAGTAATTAAAATTATTACAGGTTATAACGTAGGTATAGATACAGACACAGTAATAGAAATGAACGAGACGGGTTATAAAAAAGCCAATTACAAGATACCTGAGAAAGAATTTCCTTATACTAAAAATTTGCCTAATGTTAAACTCTTTGGTACAGGAGGCACTATTGCATCGCGTTTAGATTATCGTACAGGTGCCGTAATTCCTGCATTTTCTCCAGGTGAACTTTATGGAGCAGTTCCAGAATTGGCTGATATATGTAACCTGACAACAGAAAAGCTCTTTGCAGTATTCAGCGAGAATATGGGACCCGAACAATACAAAGCATTAGCCATTGCCATAGGTAAAGAAATAGAAAATGGTGTTGATGGTATTGTTATAGGGCATGGTACCGACACCTTACACCACACGGCTGCTGCTTTAACATTTATGGTTCAAAACTCGCCAGTGCCAATTATACTGGTAGGTTCGCAACGTTCATCGGACAGACCCAGTTCGGATGCCGCATTAAATCTTATGCATGCAACTACTGCTGCAGGGCATGGTGATATAGCAGAAGTACTCGTATGTATGTTTGGTCCAACCTCCGATGAATATGGCTTTTTACACAGAGGCACCAGGGTTCGCAAGATGCATTCATCGTACCGTTCTACATTCCGAACCATTGGTGATGTGCCTGCAGCTACCATCACACGCAAAGGTGTAACCCCTATTAAACAAATTTACAACCACCGCCGTAAAGACAATAAAGTAAAAATTTACCCCTATTTCGATGAGAAAGTAGCCATGATATATTATTACCCCAATATGCAACCAGATATGGTTGATTCACTTATTGATAATGGTTATAAAGGGATTATTATTGTAGGAACCGGCTTAGGGCATGTCAACAAACTTTTATACCCTGCACTCAGAAGGGCTCAGCAAAAAGGCGTAGCCGTATATATGACAGTACAGACTTTATGGGGATATGTACACATGTTTGTGTACGACACTGGCCGCGACCTCATGGCTATGGGCGTTGTGCCCGCTGCCAATATGCTGCCCGAAGTGGCTTGGGTTAAATTAAGCTGGGCACTAGGCCAAACCAGCGACCTCGAAGAAGTTAAAAAAATTATGCTTACCCCTATTAACGACGAAACAACACCCCGCGAACCCTATAACGGTTACCTCGTTTATCAAGGCGGCGTAAGAGAGGTAGAGGAATTTATACAGAAAGTAAGGAAATAATACACGACAATTTTATATATTATCTAAAAAAATTATTCCCTTTACATTCTAATCACACCTCCGTCAGTATCCATATAAACCTTACACAAAGCTTGTTATAATGGCCGCTTATGGCCAGAAACTGTTCTGCAGGATTTGAATTCATAGTATTTCCATAATAATCACCTACAAAACCTGCTTCAAAGTTTAAGAAAAATTTTGTAGTGCATACATCCTCCCCCTCTACATCATCTGTGTTGTTTGATTTCCTATTGAAGAGTTTCGATAAAGCATCATAAATCTGAATACCCTTTCCTGTATAATAAATAAGCCCCCCTATATCCTTTTTGAAAACCTTAATAAACAATGTACTTTCGTTGGAATTACTGACAATCATATATTCATTATCGGTTTGATAGACTTGTGTTTGCTCTTCATCTTTTTCGTCTCCACCCACAGTGATGGCATATGATTTTAAAGAGAGCAGGAAGAAGAAACATAATAACAATAGAAAAGGTGTTTGAACTGCATTTTTGAATTGAACAAATGAATTTTTCATGTTTTATTAATTTAAGTTTATAATCCTTGAATTGATGGGTTTGGGGTATTATTGTTGGGGTTTTGTTTATAGTCGTTAAACTTGTAAGATAAGCCCAGAAAAACCATAGGATATTCTCTGCGGAATGAAATAGAGCTTTTAAAGTTCTCATTGGTCTCTGTAAAAGTGTAAAAATCGGTACGAAAGATATCGTTTGCTGAAAGTGTAAGTGATAATTTATTATTTAAAAATGTTTTTCTGAATGCTACGTTTACCCCATACATGGGTTTACGTATGCCATATGCTTCATTCTCAGCGCCCTGATAATAGCCGCTGAGTTCTGCCGAAAAACTGCTTACCGGTCTGTATTGCAAATTAAATCTCGAACTATATGAAAATTGTTCATAATTACTATGTTGCAAAGGGCCTCTTACTCTGCCAAACAGCTTATATAAACTTCCACTTATATTGAGATTCAGTTTTGAATTTATCTTTATTGATGTACCTATCTCAGAACCATAATAAGCTTTTTCGGAAAGGTTATATGGAACAATATAATAAACACCGTTTGTATCTATAACAGTAACTCTTTCAACTGCATCGTGGGTAAAGCGTGAAAATAATGAAATATTCAGCATGTGTTGCTTAATGAATCGTATGTGATTGATTTCTGCCACATCAAACAACTCGGGTTCAAGTGCTGGGTTACCTGTTTGAACGACAAAACCGTCATTATAAAAAGGTACGGGAGATGTAAACCAATCGTTTGGCAAATTAATACGACGGCTGTAACTCAACTGCCATTGACGGTTTTGTTTCCCATTTAAACTAAGATGTAAAGAAGGAAAATAATATAACTTACGGTAATCTATATATAGATTCTGAACAGGAACATCGGTAATTCTTGTATAATATTGAAGTCTTAAGCCCCCCTGTACATTAATTTTCTTTACTTGCCCCGATAAAAGCGAATAAGCCGCATTCATGTTTTCAGAAAACTGATGAATACCCGAATAAATGGATTCTGCTTGCCATGTATCAGCAGGTATGTTGTATAAAGTCATATCTTTATCACAGAAGAATATCCTGTAATTTGAACTGACACCTGTTTCAAACTTAAACCCATTTTGAAAGGGCTTAACATAATCAGCTTTGAAATCGGCTTGATGCATATAATGGCCTTCGTAATATTTCCGTCCCGTAACTAGTGTATCGCCTATAAAATCACTATTGCTGCTGTTCTTCATAACATTCTGGTCGTTGATACCTATCCAGTTAAGATACAAAGCATTTATCTTAATACTGTGACCATTAGTATCGAACTTATGTATTAAACTTACATCTCCCTGATACTGATTGGCAGCCAGTAAAAAATCATCATGAGCCACATAATACCTCTCAATCTGATTCAGGTGATGGGTATAATTAGATGTTATGTAACTGTGAAAACCAAAATTCATCCACGAAAGCCCAGCCAAAAGTGTTGTATTATCACCCAGCTGGCTTTCTATCTCAGGTCGCACATAAGCACTAAATCTCTTCCTCAGGCGGTTTACATCACTCAAAAGTGATTCCTCCGATTCAGTATTAATAGTTCTTAAATCATTTTGACCTGTTGAATAATAATCCTGACTGCTTATGTTTCCTGTAATCTGATAAGATGTTTTTCTAAACATATTCTTGTAGATGACATCTCCATTATATTTGTCCCTGTAACCTGCACGTAAATTAATTAATCCCGAAGCAAAAGTAGCATATATTTTTTTTGTACGTATGTTAATGATGCCCGAAGCACCACCAGCATCATAACGTGCCGATGGATTCGTCATGATTTCTATATTCTCAATTTGTGAAGCGGGTATTTGCTTTAAAATTTCATTGCGGTTGGCAACTACAATTTTATCATCTATAAGTAAAATAAAATCACCACTCCCTCTGAGTGTTACATTATCTTCATTGTCAACATTTATTGAAGGGGATTGCTTTAGTACATCAATAGCAGAGCCGTTGGCAGCATTTATTCCTGATGAAGCATTGAGCACTTGTTTGTCTATCTTGTATTCAATATTTGGTTTTTCAGCCGTTATTTCTACAGCTCCCAATAGCGACAAGTCTTGTTCCAACTGCACAACACCAATATCATAATGGTTTTTATCTATGCTAATTTCTGCTTCATAATTTTTATACCCTATAAAGCGAATTTCTATTTTATAAATGCCGTCCTCTAACTTATTCAACTTAAAAGAGCCGTTAATATCAGTTATACTTCCTGCTGTCAGTTCAGTATCTTCTATTTTATATAAAGCTACAGTAGCATATTCAATAGCTTTACCAGTTTGCTTGTCAACAACCTTACCCATTATTTCAAATTTATGTGAATCAGGATTTGTTTCAGCATAGGTAAACAGTGTTAACAATAATAAAATTAAAAAGATATTAAATGCTTTCATAACTTTAAATTTAAAATATACGAGTCAAAATTAAATTGTATTACAAGCTTCTCCAAATCAAATATACATACAGCCCTTATGCATATACTATCAGGCCAAAACCATATAAAAAAGCTAAAATATATTATTTAATAGGTTTCATAGACAAAACAAAGGCGTTTGTATATTTCATAAGAAAAACCATACAAAAAGCTTTGATTTTGCATAACTTTACAAAAAATTTTATTATGTTCTTGTTCAATTATAAAAATACGGCACAAAGAATTATTACACATATAGTTTTTTGGATTATATATGTATTATTTTTTAGTATCATGTCATTGAATCCAAAAATAACCTATTCACAGTCCATCATTAATGGCTTGGTATATGTGCCTGTTGATATTTTTGCCACCTATGTGATGATGTATGTTTTGATTCCTTATTTTCTTATGCTCCGTAAATACCTGGTTTTTATACTTCTTACCATCTTTCTTGCCTTTGTAACTATTACAATGAATTTAACCATTCAGTATTATATATATATCCCCGCTTTTTATCCCGAATGGCTTCCTAAAAGAATTTTCTGGCATGGCAACTATTGGTATTATCTGGTGGCCACCTATTC
>CAZVOS010000007.1:0-14689 GCA_964628845.1 uncultured Bacteroidales bacterium
AGTAACAGTTACAGTGTAAATGCCTATGGCTATTGTTGTAACATTTGAAATTGAGGGGTTTTGAGCTGTTGAATTGAAGCCATTGGGACCGCTCCAGTTCCATGATGTGCCGGTACTTACATCTAGTGAAAGGTTGTTGTTTTGGCACACAGGGCTGTTACTCCCTGCCAGCGGTTGGGGATTTGCATTTACGAGAACATTAACAGATGTTGTCCCTGAACAGCCCTGTGTATCGCTAACTGTTACGGTATAAGTACCATTAGATGCGGGGGTTATATTATTGACAGATGGGTTTTGTAATGTTGACGTGAAGCTGTTCGGACCTGACCAGTTCCACGAAGTACCAGTGTTTACAGATAGGTTAAGCGTACCCGATTCACATATAGGGGCATTTGAATTACATACAGGAAGAGGGTTAGCGTTTACCGTTGCATTAACAGAAGCAGACGCTGTGCAACCTTGTGCATCGCTTACCGTAACAGCATAAGTGCCACTTGCAGCAGCTGTAGCTAAAGCTAAAGTTGGGTTTTGAACAGTTGACGTAAAACCGTTGGGGCCTGTCCAGTTCCACGAAATTCCACTATTCACACCCAATGTAAGGGAGGCGTTCTGACAAATGGGGCTGTTCGTAACAGGATTAACAGCAGGGGCATTATTAATTGTTACCTGAACACTACTACTTGCTGTACAACCCTGTGCATTGTTTACGGTAACGGTATAAGTGCCACTGGCAGCAGGCGTGGCATTGGGAATTGATGGATTTTGTGTTGTTGACGAGAAACCGTTGGGGCCACTCCAGCTCCATGATGTACCGGTATTTACATTTAAGGAAAGCGTGTTGTTTTGGCACACAGGGCTGTTACTCCCTGCAAGCGGTTGGGGATTTGTATTGACTATCGCATTAACCGATGCCGTTCCTGTACATCCCTGAGCATTTGAAACCTGAACCGTATAAGTACCTGTTGCAGCAGTGCTTACATTGTTGATAACTGGGTTTTGCTGTGTCGAATTAAAGCCGTTTGGGCCTGTCCAATTCCATGTGGTGCCAGTATTAACAGAAAGGTTAAGGTTTCCACCCTGACAAACAGGAGAATTGGTGGTTGCTGCAGGAGTCAGGTAAGTATTGACAGTAACCTGAACAGTGGTGCTCGCACTACAACCCTGAGCATTTGTAACTGCTACAGTATAAGTACCGCTTGCCGCAGTAGTTGCAGCCGAAATAATTGGATTTTGAGACGTTGATGAAAAACTATTCGGTCCAGACCAAGTCCATGATGTCCCTGTGTTTACATTCAAATTAAGGTTGCTGCCCTGACAAATTGGACTGTTGCTGGCTGCTACAGGAACAGGAGCCAAATTTACTGTTGCTACAACAGTTGTGGTAGCTGTGCACCCTTGTGCATTGGTAACGGTAACAGTATACGTGCCGCTCGCTCCTGTTGGGGCGGCTATAATAACAGGGTTCTGTACAGTTGATGTAAAACCGTTAGGCCCTGACCAGTTCCAAGAAGTACCAATATTTACTGTAAGATTAAGGTTACTGCCCTGACAAACAGGACTGTTGCTGCCTGCAACCGGTGAAGGGTTTGGGCTTACAGTTATGACGATAGAAGCGGATGCTGTCTGGCTTAGCGCATCGGTAACAGTTAGACTGTATGTAGTAGTAACAGAGGGACTTACAAGGATAGAATCTTTAGTAGATGACGTATTATGAACAATACCATTACTCCAAGTATAATTGAATGGTGCTGTGCCATTGCTTTGATTAGCCACCACATAAGTGCTCGTTCCTTGGCATAGGGTAGAGGGGTTTGCAGAAAGACTTAATCCAGGCTGTGGACTGCTAAAGCTTCCTGCTTCAATATAAACGATGGCATCATAAGCACCATCTTTTGCATCAAGAATGAGAAGTCTTATATGATATGTGGCTCCTGGCGTAAGCCCTCCCTGAACCGCTTTTAACACCTTCGTATTGCCGTTTGGTGAAGTGCCTTGTATGGGGCCGTAGTATTCGTTAACAGGTGTGTTTAATGTCCAGGCAGGGTTTGTATTCTGACAGTAAGAGGGACCGTTCGGAGATGCACTGGAACCTACTGTACCGTTGTTAACAGAATTAATGCCCACTTCAGAGCCATTGGTTAAGCGTGCAATGTTGCGGGCATTGTTATCGTAACCTGCGTTTCCTGTAATACCCGGTCCGCTGATAAGAAACCCGAATTTATCGTTATACTCAGTACACTGGTAATTTGTGAAATTGGTGTTGTCGCTGTATTCTTCACTGCCAAAAACATAGTTAAACTCTATAGAATCTCCTGATGGTACGAAATCAAATTCGAGAATTGAGGCATTAAACCAGTTTACAGGTCCTGCTAAAACTGTCAGGTCGTTTATAGGAGATGTAGATTTTCTGAGTTCTCCTGGTGTACTCGAAATGTAACCCTTTGAGAACGAATTGGATGCAGCAGGATTTTGACCGATAGGGATGCTGATGAGATTTGTATTGCCACTTGTAAGTGCAACACCCCTTGCAATGCCCATTTGTGTTTGTGTGGTTCCTGTGGTTGTGAAATAACAGCTTTGGTAACCGTAACTGGACGAAGAAGACCTTACTCCTTGAAAGGAAGCGTTAGAAAACGTAACACCGTTTCCCATGAGTGAATCTACAAGTGACTGGGCTACCTGCGCATTGCTTAAAGCTGTATAGTTTTCAACGGATATTTGAGCAGTCAATGGTTTTAATCCTATTAAAACAAAAAAAATAATCACGAAAACCATGTAAAGAGTGCAGACGTTTTTTTTCATAATTCAATTTTTTTATCAGTTTTTGCTCTTGTTCAAATTCAAAAATATAAACACTTTAGATTATTAAAAAATTTATGGGCTTTACAGTTGCATAATGTGATAAAATGCTTTTATAGGGGTGAAGTGTTATCATTTAGGGGTGAATGGTTAAGGGGATTTAATTTATGATTGGCTTCTTTGGCTTAGAAATAGATACCCTGTTGGTTAAGGAATGCGTGGATTGTGTATTAATGCTTAATTATGTGGTGCAGCATAATTCTTAATTTTAATGCATCTGGCTTACATAATAAATTACAGTAATACCCGTTAGTAAAAATATTTTAAAATTCTTGTGATGAAAATTAAGTTTCTTTCTTTAATTCTTTTTGTATGCATCTTTTTAAGTTTTGGCTGTAAAAAGGAAAGTAAAAATAATAGTGATGATACAGAAGTGCAGGAAGTGTCATATCCAACCTATATGCAACTTGAAAATGGCCATTATTGGGTTTACGAGAGGTTTAATATTGATACAAACGGCCAAGCCACTGCACTTGGAATTTTCGACAGTTGTTATATTGAAAAAGATACGACCATAAATGGCATACTTTATCATAAATATGTCAAACCACATCTCTTCTCATCGCATATGATTGTTTCTTTTATTAGAGACTCCTTACATTACATTGTAAATCATGAAGGAGGTATAATATTTTCTTCAGAAGACTTTACAACTATCTTTGAATCACAACATTACTTAGTGGGAACCGATACTATGTATGTCATGATACTACAAATGACCGATAAAAACATGCAAGTTGCAACCCCTGCCGGACAGTATATGACCTCAAATTTCAGACAAAAATACATCATGTATCCCGGATGGGATAATAATGGCAACCCAAGATACATGCACACAAGATATGCAAAAGATATCGGTGTTGTGATAGAAACACTGCCATTCTATATGAATAATCCTAATTATACTGAAAGGCGTCTGGTGAGGTATAATGTGTCGCTGTGAAAATATACTTGCTTAATCTTTGAGGTTATATTAGAAATTAGTATGTGTTAAATTAATCATATGTATATTCTTTCGGGCCTCTAGGGCTGGTTCTAATCATACCTCATTAAACTAACATTCGCGTGAGGGATAGTAGTGGAAAGCCCACAGTGAAGCCGCAAGAAAAATCTTATTAAAGCACAGCAGTTTGCGGCTGAACGAGGACTTGCAACGGATAGCCCGACCTCCAATGGCTTATTGTTGTTTATTACCAATGTGATTAAATGCATTGGGGGGCACGCCAAAATAATTAATTGAAAAAAAATTGTAAAATATACTTTTGAAAAGCTTTATCTTTGTTTTGATATTGCTGCTATGAAAACATTTTTTTTGCTTCTTAGTTTTATTTTTGTCATTTTTTTTGCTAGTGCGGATACCACACAGGGTGTAAATATTGATTTGAAATCTTCGGCTTTAGAATTTGATAAGCCGCAGACATACAATGAGTTAGGTTATGAAAATCTGAAAACAAATCCTGCATTATCGCTCGAATTGGCGCATAAAGCACTCGAACTTGCCGAAAAACTGAACGATGAGCAAGAAGCGATTAATGCGTTGTTACTTATGGGTATTGTAAGAAAAAACCTAGGCCGTTTTGATGAAGCTGCTGCACATTATTTTAAAGCACTACGGCTGGCTACGAAACTCAATTTGAAGGATAAACAGTCGGTTTGCTTAAATAATATCGGAAGTTTGTACCAGACACAGCAGAATTATCAGAAAGCACTTACTTACTTCAAACAATCCTTGGATATAGAACGACAGTTAAATAACAAGGCACAGGTTTCGATACGTTTATATAACCTTGGTGTGGTGTATGAAACAATGGACAGTCTCGATTTGGCTTACACTTTTTATTTTAATTCCTTACTAATCGAACAGGAACTTGGAAATAAGGAGGGCGAGTTTTATGCCTTGTATGGCATTGCAGGTATCGAGAACAAAAAAAAATATCCCGATAAAGCGAAAACAAGTATTTTTACCGCCTTACAAATTGCTAAAACCTTAGATGATGCTAATGGTATATCGTTGTGTTATAGTGAGTTAGGAGCTTTATTAAAGACCACTTCCGATCTTATAGGAGCTATGGCGGCTTATGATTCTAGTGTAGTTTACGCTCAAAAAGTGCAGCAAAATAACACACTTATGATGGTGTATAAGGAATTGTCCAATTTACATGCCCTGATGGGCCGTTACAGGGAAGCTCTCTCATATCTGAAACTTTACACCTCCCTTAACGATTCTATCAACACTGCCGAAATTAACAGCAAGGTGGCCGAGATTGATGCCGCTCATCAGATAGAAAAATGGGAGAACGAAGTAAAACATCTGAAAGAAAAGGCCGCATTAAATGAAAGAAGTGTGAGAGCAGAAAAACGGAATAGGTACTTTCTGTTGCTCGCTTTTGTGTTGTCGCTCTTTATTGCTATAAGTAATCTTAAAAGAGTCATTCAGGATAAACGCAACATTATTCTTTATACTGCTGCTACAGTTTTACTCTTGATTCTAATTGCCTACTTTGTTGTTCTGGCAGGTCTTTACGATGAAATTGAAAACACTTACCGCTTGTTTTATGCTATTGCAGATGTCTTGAGTATAGCTGTGTTGCCGATAATAACTATTGTACTGCTTACCGAACGTGTGATGCTGAGCAGGAATATTAAAACTGCCGAAAGTTTGTCAACACATCTAAATGCTTTTAAAACAGAGATAACAAACAAACCTCTATCATTTGTTGATGAAGGTGAACGTAACCGCTTTGAAGTGATGCTGAACGATTTAGTTTGTATCGAAGCCAACGACAATTATTCGGCTTTTTATTTTTATAAAAATGCCAAAATAGAGAAAATATTATTTCGAATAACTTTAAAAAGTGTCGAAACTCAACTTCTTGAAAATGAAGACGTGATGCGTTGCCACAAATCGTATATAGTTAATTTAAAACATATCACACATGTGAGCGGAAATGCACAGGGCTATAAATTACATTTTGCCGACTTAAAATTTGAAATACCTGTTTCCAGAAAATTTCCTAAAGATATTTTCTTAAAAATAAAGAAAAATTCTTTCATTCCCATTTAATGGTTTTTTTATACATCTAACACCCAATGTATTTCCTTTATCCCAATTAATATCGTAAATGCCGTTTTTACTGTCAATAGCTCCTTTCATTAAAAAGGATAAAATATATAATAAATACAAACTAAAGAAAAATATTAGAAAATACTTTAATTTAGCAAAAATTATCCTCTTATGTTTAATACAAAAAACGGGAAATATCATTTAATTACCCTCTTTTTGTTTTTATTTGTTAAAGGACTTTTTTCTCAAATCCTTAACCTCCCTCCCCGCAATTATACTGCCCTTAACGGTGCTCAATTTGTCAATCTGGTTACTTCCATGAACCTTACCGACAGGGAAAACGAAATTTATAATCAAGTGCTGACAGGCAATGTGCCCGACTTTCAGAGAAATCTTGTGGCTGTTACCAATACAGAATCAATAGGAGGGACATCTTATACTTTTACCTATTATGTATTACCTGATTATTTGGCAATAGGGCACGATACTAATTATTTTCTTTGCCCTATGACACCTTTGTTAGCTCAAAGAATTGCTAATGCCATTGGGTGCACCATGCCCACACGAAAAATGGTCAATCAGATATGGACTGCTGCCCCCTTACATTTGTCTCCCTCTTCTATACCTCCCAGCCCGCAAATGACAACCATACCTGTTATGGCACAGCATAATACTACAGTTTGGGGACAGCGAAGTGCTGTTCTAAACACATATCCTCTCGGTTTTCTTGTTGGGGGCGATAAAAAAGATGTGGTAATATCAAATATGATATACGGTTATCCACCACCAGGCAGGGTGGTTATTTATGGCTGGCATTATACAAGTGGCAGCCCCATACAACCTCTATACAACGGACATGAAGAAACCTATGCAGATTACAGTCATGGCATTCGCTTGGTGCAAAACAGCATGGTTTTAAATGGAAATACCACTACGGTAACTTCTGTTTTACAATCGTCTTCTATAAACTCTCTTCTAAGTGACGAGGGTATTATTGCTACACCCTCTTATCCTGTGAACACAACTGCTGTATCTGTTCCAACAAGTTTTGCTGTCGTTAATGAAGGAGCTGGGCAATTACGCATTCTTGCATCACCCCAAGCCGATGTAACGCATTTTTTAATTCAAACAAGTTTTGATGGTATTGCCTTTTCACAAGCTGTTCAATACCACACAGACAGTTTACTCATAACAGGACTTAACCCAAACCAAGTAGTGTTTATTAAAATAGCCGCAAAAGCACCCTATAACACTTCCTGCTTTTCAGAAGTGCTGGGGGCTGTACTATCCGATTGTAATGCCACCGTTCTCATCGTAAATGCTTTCGACCGCCCAACAACAGAAAATACATTTGATTTCATACGTCAGCATGGCAAGGCATTTCATGCAAACGGATTTGGTTTTGTATCTTGTACTAACGAAGCTCTGACTAATGGACTTGTTGCGGCAAATCAATTCCGAATACTTGTTCTTATACTTGGCGAAGAAAGTACGGCCAACGAAACATTTTGCACCGCAGAACAGATTATAGTAACAGATTTCTTGAAACAAGGCGGATGCCTTTTTGTGAGCGGTGCCGAAATTGCCTGGGACCTTGACCATCTGGGCTCTGCATCCGATAAAGATTTCTATAATAATTATTTAAAAGCCACTTATGTTAATGATGCTCCCAACGGGCAAAATGGTGTTTATTATACATCACAGCCCACAACGGGCAGTATTTTTGCAGGTTTGGGAACAGTCAATTTTGATAATGGCACAAATGGCACATACAATGTCAGATATCCCGATGTTCTATCGCCTGCTGGCGGTGCGGTAAGCTGCCTCGAATACAGTACACTTACAGCCAATTATGCTGGTATCGTTTTTAACGGAATGTTTCCTTCAGGAACCCTACCAGGCAAACTTGTCAATATGGGTATTCCTTTCGAAACATTCTATCCTGAAATCATAAGAACAAATATAATGGGATATATTCTCAATTTTTTTGATATACATCCTTCAGGTCTAAATAAACCGTTTATTTCTCAAAGTAACGATACCTTATTCTCCGATTGGAACGGTTTGCAACAATGGTATTATAACAACACTCCCATTATTGGTGCAACGAGTAATTTTATTATACCTGATCTAGATGGCGATTATTATGTCATTGCTCAGCATGGTGCATGTTATTCGGATACTTCCGATGTGTTTCATGTAACATTTACCGAAATCATTAAAAATCATTATAATGAGTTTGTAAAAATATATCCAAATCCTTTTATTAATATATTAAATATTAATGTGGAAAATTCAGAAGCATTTCCTTGTAAAATACGTATTTTAAATTCTTCAGCACAAGAAGTTTTCAACGAAAAAATATATTGTAATAAATCTTTAACACTAGAAAAACTCCCTAAAGGTCTTTACTTTTTTACTATTGAATGCAAACACACTGTGTTTCATAACAAAATAATTAAATTCTGAAAATTTTAATAATTTTGCATTAACTAATACAAATTATCTATGAAAAAAATATTTTTAGCACTATTATTCAGTATTTTCTATCTTATCATCACTGCACAAATCAAAAACAATTTTGACAACTCTAAAACATATTATAATCCACAACCAACTGAGGTACTGGACGATTTTAATAAATCTGGCTCAATTGGAGCTACATTAAATTGGGACAAAAATATTATTGTAAATACCGATGGGAGCTATTATTTTAAATTTAAAGCCCCAGTAACATTTACCTGCTTTGGCATCGGCTGGGATGTTGAAAGTGATTATTTCCCTGCTTCTGCCTTCGAAGTCAGATACAGAGCATCAGTAGATGGAATAAATTGGGGTAAATGGTTTGATGATGAGGGCTATATCAATAAAACAGAAACTAATACTGCCCTATATTGGACAGACCTTTTATTTATGGATAATGAACAAAAACACAATGAACTGGAAATTATAATCTTACCCCCTCATGGAATGGCTTTAAAATATGTCAGGATTGCTCTGATGGATATTACTGGAACAGAAATACATTTGTCTGATGAACAAAAACAAATAAATACTAAACAAATTCAAAATTGTCCTGCCTTACCTACTATAATTCCCCGTTCCCAATGGTGTGGAAGCTATACTGCTTGTCATAATACATCTTCATATACCAATATATCTCCAACTCATACCGTTGTGCATCATGGTGCCTCACCCGATACTTATACCGATGGGGCTACTGTGGTAAGAGGTTATTGGAATTACCATGTTAATACCCTAGGGTGGTCTGATATTGGTTACAATTATCTGTTCGATAAATTTGGCAATATGTTTCAGGGACGCCATAACCCTAATATGGCTAATACTGATGTGAGAGGTGCCCATGCAGGGAGTGCTAATGACGGCTCTATAGGTGTGAATTTTCTCGGCAATGCCGATGTCACGTTACCTACAACAGTACAACTTGATAAATTAAAAGCTTTTTTTGCATGGTGGTACGACCATAAGGGTTTCGACCCTACATCATCCGCTGGAATGACCACTCAGGCCTACGGATGGCAGGTAAAACCAAGAATTTGTGGTCATAAAGATGTTGGTCAAACCTCATGCCCAGGAAATACATTATATGGATACCTGCCAAGCATTCGTACCGATACTAAATCAATAATAGATGCTTGCGGTACTACTACACCTACAGGACCTGCCAACCTGCTTGTTAATCCGGCTGGCTGTCCCAGTTTAAACTTTACTTTTAATTGGACTAATTCAGGTACGGGCTGGTATATTCAGCTTTCGTCTGCCTCTGATTACAGTAACCCTTACCAGAAATGGGTATCAGGTCTAACAACTTATACAGGCCCCACTGGCTTTGTACTTCAATCAAACGGTACTACCCCCCTTACCGTCTCTTTCGGTACAACATATTACTGGCGCATTTGGGATGGTTCTAACTTCACTGTTGGCCCAAGCTTTACAATCCCCTTTTGCGACAATATCCCTCCAACAACTTCTATCTCTACAACTGGAAACTGGAAAACACAAGATTTTACCCCCACTTTTACCGATACAGATAATTCAGGTGGAAGCGGTGTTTCAAAAAAGTATTATCAGGTACTCGATTTTGATAACACATACTGGAGAGCCAATGCCCAAAGGGGCTTTTTTGCAGATAATTTTGATAATCTCGACCCTACAATCTGGTCAAACCCTTCTGGTGGCGGAACATGGACAGTCACCAACGGAACACTTATCCAATCAGATGAATCAATCAGTAATACAAATATCTATGCAGCATTAGACCAAACCCTCTCCAACAGATACCTGTACCATTTTACTGCCAAGGTCGAAGGAGCTGGGCATGCCAATGGCAGACGTTTCGGATTCCATTATTTTTGCGATGACGGCTCTCTTACAAACAGAGGTAACTCCTATTTCGTGTGGTTCCGTATCGAAACAAATAAACTGGAGTTTTATAAAGTAAACAATGACGTTTTTACTATGGTTGACGAAATTGACGACATCGTTACAACCATTGGAACCATCTATGATTTTAAAATTATTTACGACCGCATTACCGGCGATAATATCGTTTATAGAGATGATACTCTTATTGCTTCATGGAAAGATACAAGCCCCTTATCCAATAACGGAAATTATATATCTTTCCGCAGTGGAAACAGCAAACTAACTGTGAATGAAATAAAGGTTTATCGCTCCCGCGGAAATACAGCAAATGTAAGTATTGGAAACAATGTAACTAAAGATATCAGATATCAAAACCCCTCTCAATTTATACCCTCTGCTAAAATTAAATCCATTGCCATCGATTCTGCAAACAATGTTTCTGCAATTACTTTTCACGACTTAAACATCGATTGGACCATCCCTGAAAATATTACTTTCGTTAATGATGGACTTGGTAATGATATTGATACAACTTCTTCATATTCACAACTTTCTGCTTCTTGGAGTGCATCATCAGATATTAATTCAGATATTAAGGATTATTGGTACGCCATTGGTACAGCACCAGGCGATTCTAATATAGTTTGCTGGTCTAATATTAACCTCGATACAGCAGTAACTCATGACAATTTAAATCTTATATTTAATATGTATTACTATTTTTCTGTCAAAGCCAGAAATAATGCAGGATTGTTTAGCAATGTTACAACAAGTAACGGACAGCTGGTCTATAACACTTCTTCTACTTTAGCCGCTAATTTTATTGCCCATTCTAATAGTATTTGCGAAGGCGATAGCATTATTTTTAGCAACCAGAGCATTGGCGCTACTTCATTTGAATGGATTTTTCAAGGAGGTAATCCACCAACAAGTAATATTTCTAATCCTGTTATAACTTATGACAGTGCTGGGCTCTATGGAGTGGAGTTAAGAGTTTTTGACGGCCTTAATTGTGATACACTTTCATTAAATAATTACATTACTGTTAATCCAAGACCTAAAGCTGATTTTTCTGTTATAGACTCTGTATTGTATTTGCCAAATGCTTATGCGTATTTTATTAATAACTCTTCAAATACAGATAATTATTTCTGGTCTTTTGGCGATTCTTATGTGTCAACCGATATTTCACCTTGGCACCTATACACTAATACAGGGTTTTATACTGTTGAACTTGTCGCTTTTAATAACTTATGTAGGAATGACACAATAATCAAATATCATTATATTCAAGTCCTTGACCCTAATAGTATTAATACTGATATTAATGATTTTTCTACTGAAATTATTACCAATCCTGTTAATAGTAAAATATTAATTCAGCTCAAATTAAATAGAAATTTTCTTATCAAGTTTGATATGGTCGATATTTTAGGCAAAATATATCAGATAAGTCCTATGACTCATTATATTAAGGGGCATCATTTAATTGAACTAAATATTCCCGAACAAATAGCTCAGGGGATATACTATTTTGTTATTACTACTGGAAATTCGGATAGATATATACACAAAATTCTTATTTTAGATTGATATCCTTATTTACAAAATTTATCAATCATAAATTGAGCATTTGTTAAACCCAAGTCAAATGCTTTATGCCAATAATCACAAGCAATATTTATATAACCCGTTTCATGTTTTATATTCGCTAAGTTCATCAACGCTCCTGCTTCATCTGGTTTTAAACGGAGTACTTTTAATAAATCCCTTTCTGCTTCTTCAAACCTTTTAAGTATGGCATAACCATTACCCCTGTTCTTTATGGCATCGATATTCAATGTGTCATATTTAACAGACAACTCAAAATAGGGGAGGGCTTCTTCTATTAAATTATTCATGGCCTTATCAACACCTACCTGACTATAATATAAAGACAATTCGGAACTCTGCGCGTAATTCTCCTCATACATCTCTATGGCTTTTTTAAGACGTTCAGCTTTCTCTAAATTTTTTCTCGCTTCTAAAAAATCTTCCTTTATCTTTAATGCTGTCCTGAAATCATAAATAGAGTTCGTAATATCTCCAATGCTTAAATATAAATTCCCTCTGTTATTATATGTTGCATAATCGTTCGGATTTAGTTGAGAGGATTTTTCAAAATCTGAAAGAGCTTCTCGTACCTTCTTTAATTTTATATAACAAGCCGCTCTGTTGGCATAATACTCATACTGCTTGTTGCTTATTGCTATTGCTCTATCGTATTGTTCTACTGCCAGCTCATATTTCTTTGCTTCATAAAAGTATAAACCTAAACTGAATTGTGCGTAATGATTGGTACTGTCCTTCTCAATAATATCAGTCCAAAAATTCAAATCATTTTGCCACACCCGATTCCTGCCATAACATTGTAATGCCAATACTATTATTATAATACCCCAGAATAGAATAAAAACTTTCTCGCTTAATTTATACTTATGAATTACAAAATCAACAATGAGTACTGATGATACGAAAAGCCCTAAATATGCCAGATATGTGTACCTGTCTGCCACAATAACCTTACCCCCTATAGGTATGATATGTAAAACCAAACTTATATTTATAAGAAAAAATAAAATGCCAAATAGAATATCATTGCGATAAGCAATTGGTTTTATTTTAGTAATAATCCAAAATGCTGTAGCTGAGAAAATTAAAAATATTACTGAAGATATTTTATATGTTAATGGTAAACCCCCTTCAACACCATCTGGATAAACAATCATAGCACTCAAATTAAAGGGATAAATAAATTTATATAAATAATAATTTATAGAATAAAATGATAAATATATTCTGTTAATTAGGGGTATTGTGTTTTTCTTCTCAATGTCAAAAAATAAATTGTTTGTTAATAGATACAGAAAAGAAAATAAAGAAATGATTAACAATATAAATACAATTCTTTTTAACCTGCTCCACTGGCTAAAATAATTGTATATTAATTCACTCTTTATGACAAAGAAAGGGAATAGAAATAATAAAATATCAGAAATATATATATTCTTAGAAGGATAAAAAATGTAAGCAAATAAATAATCTTTAATTAAAAGTACTATTAAATAAATACCTATATAGTTAAAAACAGATGAAACAGAAGTGCCCTCATGCTTATTTTTTGCTGATTTACCAAATGCGTTTATATGTAAAATTGGAATACATATTAATATTATAAGTATGTTGATTATTAAACTAATATTTAGTTTGAAAAAAAATCCACTTATAACAATCAACACAATAAAAATGAACCCTTCGGCAATTTTACCAAGCTTTCTAAAATAAATATCTTTTATTTCTTTATACATAATTAGTACTATCAAAAACAAAAATGGAAGAAAAGTCTCTTTATGCGATACAAAAAAGAAAAAATATCCAATGAGTATATAATATTCAAAACGTATTTTATTGATATAATCAGTTATTTTATAAAAACTGTTTTTGAAACCTTCCTTTTTATAAGCTAGCTTATCCCCTTTTATTATATGATACGATGGCAATATAATCAAAAAATAAATATAGAAAAGAATCAATCCTATATTTCCATGATTCTGATACTTATATATGTTTTGGGACAACAAAACAACCACAAATAAAATAATTGATTTATAATCAATTTTTCGGTGGTAATAATATTCAAATAAAAGTAATATAAAGGGTAATGTAAATGCTTGAATTTTGCACAAACTTGAAAGAAATGAACTTAAGAAAATGAGTATAAATAAAATTAAAAGTTTCCTTTTAATAAATAATTGATAACTCAATAAACTGATTAAAAAAAATGTTGTGTATAAAATATCTTTCCGTTGCATTATCCATCCCACAGTTTCGCTACGCAAAGGATGTACTGCAAATAATAAAGCCACAACAATTGCTAAAGTCTCTCTTTTTATTAGGTTTTTACATAAGATATAAACCAATATCACATTGAAGGCATGAAAAATTATATTGAATATGTGGTAGGAGTAAGGGTCTAAACCAATGATGTTATACTGAATTAAAAAGGAAAATAATACCAGGCAAATATGCTGGTCGAAATAAAAAAGATTCTTAAAGCTTTCAAATGATACTGATTTTTTAATGAGTGGATTCTGTGTGATATATAAAGTGTCATCCCAATTAAGAAAACTGCCACCCAATGTATTGTAATACACTATTAGTGTAATTATAAATAAAATAATATATATTATAATGTTTTTTAAAAAATGAGGACTTTGTGCTTTCACAATTCTTTATTTTTTACATCTTAAAGAGTACATCTCTTCTGCATTTTTATCACCCAATGTAGCTGCTTTCTTCCAATCAATACATGCAGCAGGCACATTACCTAAAGCATTATAT
>CAZVOS010000008.1:0-14546 GCA_964628845.1 uncultured Bacteroidales bacterium
TTACAGAGCTGTGGCATATTTTTTCGATTGCCCGCCTGTTGAATCGGCAGTTAGTTTGGTGCAATTACCTCCGGTGGCCCATGCCGGAAGCAACAGAGCCGTTAACGGCAATGCAACATTTATGATGGCCAACAAAATCACAGGCGCCCTGGGCACATGGAGTGTTATCAGCGGTAGCAGCGGTTCATTTGCTGATGTGAATGACCCTTACACTGAATTTCAGGGTACTGATTCCATTTACAAACTGGTATGGACACTCAGCAATGCCTGCGGCACCAGCAAAGATACTATTACAGTGCAATTCAAACAAAATGTGTATATCGATGCCATTGTTATTGTGGACAGTACAGATGTAATGTTGAATGATTCCGCACAACTGGCACAGGGCACTTATATTATTCAGTTCAGCAGTCCGCAGCCAACAATAACAGATTCTACAGTATTGATAGGGCTTGTCAATGAGGGATTTATCCGCAAGGTAGATTCTTTCAGTGTGCAGACAAACACCCACACCATATACACCTCGCAAGGCACACTCGAAGATATTACTGTTTCAGGCGTGTATGATGTGGCACAGGTGTTTGATGTGGATACAGCCGTGAGCGGCAGCAGCAAATCCACAAACCTGACCCGCTTAGACCACCTACCCACACGCGCAGAACTGCTTTCGGATCCTAAGTTCAAAACAGGACGTTTTTACTATGTGGTGGAAAATGAGCCGGTTTACCTGCACCCGGGCGTAAGCCTGAACAGCAATAAAGAAGGCGGCAACCTGATTGATATTAATTTCAACAACAGCATTTTCAATACAGGCAGTTCAAGCTTGGCCTTGTCGGGCTATTATAAGTTCAATCCCAATCTTATTGCCGATTTTGATTATGGATGGTTTAAGGTCAAATACTTTAACATAGGGATGAACAACGGTGTGGTGGAACAAAACATACAACTGGCTTTCGATGCCAGTGGTTCAACCACGGTTCTGGATAAAGATTTTACCATCTTTTCAGCATCAAAAAATATCATCATGATTCTGGGACTTGTGCCTGTATGGGTACAGGCCAAAATAAGTCTGGACGGAAAGGCCTCTTTGGAAGCCAATGCCGCTATAAATATCACACACGGTTATACCAAAACCACTACACTCAATGCTTCCATTGACTATCAGAACGGCTCATGGTCGTATAATTTTGATGAGGATTCGAAAACAGAAACCACCAACCAAATACTGGTAAGCGGTGATATGACCCAGAATTTTGATATCGGTCCGAAAATATCATTCAAGATATACGGCATAGTGGGTCCCGAATTGGATGTACGCCTTACCGAAGAGCTTAAACTCTGTTTTAAAAACACCAATTGGAAAGCCGACCTGAACCTCGGAGGCGATTTAACTTTGGGTGCCAAAGCAGAAGTGTTTGGCAAAAGTCTTTTTGATGTAAGCAAAACATGGAGTCAGGGGTTTTACACCCTGAATTTGCCCGACAAACTGCAAGGCATATCGGGCAATAACCAGCACTATACCCTTGGCGATACACTGGCAAAGAAGACACGGGTGCGTGTACGCAGCAACAAAGGTACACCTGTGCCGGGTGTTGTTGTTAAGTTTCAGCCCAAAAATGGCGGCACAGTGGCCGACAGCCTTGTGATATCCGACCTTCAGGGCTATGCCGAAACCGTCTGGACGCCCGGTGGCATGGTAGATAGCAAGATGGAAGCTTATGTGTGGGAGTGCGACAGCAGCCACATCAACAATTCTCCCATAGTGTTTACTGCTATTGCCAACCAGGTAACGCCCACGCCCGATTGTTCGCAGTCGTCTTTATCAGTAAGTATTACAAATAATGGCACAACAATAAGTCCGGTGGCTGCAATGGGCAATCCGCCTTACACTTATGCTGCAGATGGTGTAAACTTTTCGACACAGGTGCCTTCCATTACTTTTGCAGGAGGAGCTACCTATACTTTTACTGTGAGAGATGAAGATGGTTGTGAGGCCGCAGCAAGTTTTACGACACCCCCCGACCCCTGTCTTCAAAACACGCTGACAGCTCAGGTTCTGGTAATTGGCAATGTGGCTGAGGTCATGGCTTCAGGTGGCGAACCTCCTTATGTATTTGCACTGAATAACATCGGCGGCAGCTACACCTCAAACAATACTTTTACAGATTTGCTTCTCGGAAACTATACCGTTTATGTTAAGGATGCCAATGCATGTATAAGTTCAAAACTTTTTAGCATAACAGATACAATTATACCCATTTTTGCGGGCTTTTCCGCATCCCCTCTTTCTGTTATGGATGGCGATGATGTGCAGTTTTATGATGAGTCCAATAATGCCACCTCATGGCTTTGGGACTTTGGAGACGGACATACCAGTATGCTCGAAAATCCTCTTAATACATACACAGGTGAAGGGCTTTATACAGTATCATTAACAGCAACAAACACCTATGGTTCTCACACCAAAACCATAACAAACTTTATTGAAGTTACACCCGATTTAAAACCCCTTACCGATTTTACTGCCGATAAAACCACTATGACCCTTTCCGATTCAGTTATTTTTACTGATATCTCACTAAATGCACCTACCCAATGGAAATGGTATTTTGGCGATGGTGACTCATCGAGCCTGCAAAATCCGGTGCATACATATCTGGCGACAGGTACCTATACCGTAACTTTAATGGCTGCCAATTCTTACGGTTCTAATACAAAAATAAAAAGTAACATTATTCAGGTGACACCGGGACTTCCCTGTCCGAGTGCACCTCATGTAACTGATGTGGATGGCAATTCGTACAGCACAGTGCAAATTGGCAACCAATGCTGGATGAGAGAAAATCTTAAAACAACACGCTACAGAAATGGCGATAATATTGGTACAACTATCCCTCCTAATCTGAACACATCAAATGACACTTTGCCCCAGAAATACCAATGGCCTGCCGATGGCAACGAAGCACTAGTTTTCAAATACGGTCGTCTCTATACTTGGGATGCAGCTATGGACTCCAGAAATATATGCCCTACAGGATGGCATCTGCCCAGTGTTAATGAGTGGATGGAACTTCATAACTATCTGTTCGATAACGGCTATAACTACGATGGCTCTCTAACGGGTAATAAATTAGCAAAGGCCATGTCGGCTCCACCGCAAAATTGGAATCAGTCCTGGGGTCTTGGAGCCCCCGGAAATACAGACTACCCTGCCAAAATGAATGCCTCGGGTTTTACAGCACTGCCGTCAGGATACAGAACGAATGAGTTCACACCCGGTGAATTTGCTTTTTTAGGGAGCAGGGCTATGTGGTGGACAACAGACCCATACGCATCTCATGGTGCCTATGTAAGATATATTGAGCATGACGACTGGCCTTTTAATAATACTTGGAATTACAGGATTGCAGGGGTATCTGTAAGGTGTTTAAAAGATTAACACTAATATGAATAAATCCTTCATCCTTTCACTTTTTATAACCTTTACATTCTTTTCATCCTGTAACCGGAACAATGTAGAAAATCGTAATCCTCAGACTAACATCACAACAGACACACTGACGGTTGATACAGTTGTTAATTCAGTAAATTTTGAAATTATTAACGATACCGCCTTCTTTAAAAAGGGTACAGAAATTATTGAGAAAACATATATTAATCCTAAGGTTTTTGTTGGAGGGACACCGGACAACCCTAAAGAAATAATGGATGATGGCTTTCTCTTGGCTAACTGCATGGTGGTGCTCCGCAATATAAGAACTGCAGGGCATTTCTGCCATACACCGGAAGTGGACAAAGTTGAAATTACGACCACTTCAGGCAAACAAACAGTTATTAATAAAACTGACAGAAAAAGTAAAATAATGTCCGGCTCTGACTTTACATCCGACTTTTTAGGCAACAGGTTTAACAGTCCCGGGGGGAAATGGGGACTTATTACTGTTGAGGCCGAGGGCGAGATGTATGGATTTCTGATATTAAACAATCTGGGTGAAATAAACGAAATTAACCTTCCTATAGATAGTACACTGACAGGAGAAATTCTTAATGCTCGGTTTAATGAATTTGATGAATTAATTTGGCAAGATTTGGTTTATGATATGCAAAATCTTACTTTAAAAGTTAATAAAAACGGAGATTTTTATATCAATTAATTATAATTATCTATCTTTGCAACTCATTTAATTATACACTAAAACAAAAAAAAATGAAAAATCTATATTTCTTTATAGTTGCCATCTTCTTTCTCATTTCATGCGGACAGCCTTCAGACAAAACTCAGAAAGTTGAAATAGAAAGTAGGTATTCGTTAGACTTACCTGATTTTTTAACTAAAACCAGTGGTTTGAATGATAATGCTTCTTTGCAATATCAGAACTTAACAAAAGAATTTTATATTATTGTTATTGATGAAAGTATTGAAGAGTTTAACGAAGCCATAGAAGAAAATGAAGAGTATTTGGATTATTATTTACCTGATTTTGCTGGTTATTCTGAATTTGTATATGATTTGATAATTGAATCGCTATATACTTATGAATCAACCGAATGGAAAGAATTAAAAATCAATAATTTGAATGCCAGACAAATTGGAATTAATGGCAAAATAAGTGGCTTGGATGTTTTTTATCATTATACCATTATTGAAGGGGCTAAAGATTATTATCAGGTTCTAATCTGGACATTAAAAGATAAAATGGAAGAACATAAACCCTATATGGAGCAAATAGTAAATTCTTTTAAAGAATTATAATTCCCTTTATTACTTTTTTATTCTGTTATAAGTTAAGAAAGAATAATCATATTTATTTTTTTCATCTGCTTTCATGTCAATCCTTTCTGACAGCACCCACAGATTCTTATCAATTGAAGGGAAATAAACATCTCCCTCGAACGAATGATGCACTTTAGTATAATAAATTCTATCCGCCAAATGTATAGCTTCGCTGTATAGTTGTGCCCCACCAATTATAAAAATTTCGTTATAATTTTTAGCAAATTCAACTGCACTCTGTAGCGTGTGCACAACTACACATCCTTCGGCACTGAAATCTTTATTTCTGGTTACTATTATTGAAAGCCTTCCAGGCAAGGGTCTTCCTATAGATTCATAAGTTTTCCTGCCCATTATAATGGGGCAACCCATAGTCAGTTTTTTGAAATATTTTAAATCTTCAGGCAGATGCCAAATTAATTTATTGTCCTTACCTATTACATTATTTTCTGCTACAGCAACTATCACAGATATTATCATATATTTTTTTTTTAATTTTTTATTTTTTATTCTATAACTCCGGACTCAGTTAAGGGTTAAGGGTTGAGGTTGAGGTTAAGGTTGAGGTTAAGGTTAAGGTTGAGGTTAAGGTTGAGGTTAAGGTTGAGGTTGAGGTTGAGGTTGAGGTTAAGGTTGAGGTAAAGGTTAAGGTTGTAAGTGGCTATAAGAACTTTTTGTTTAAATAAATTAAAATTCATAAATAGTAATTTCAAAACTCTTAACTCCGAACTCTTAATTCCGAACTCCTCACTTCACTACACAGCCACAGGTGCCTTAATATGTAGATGCGGGTCATAGTTTTCCAATATAAAATCACTGTAAGAGTAAGAGTAAATATCTTTTACATCTTTATTAATAAGCATATTGGGCAAAGGTCTGAGCTCTCTGTTTAATTGTAATTTTGTTTGTTCCAAATGGTTGCAATACAGGTGAGCATCTCCTAAAGTATGCACAAAATCTCCAGGTAATAAGTCGCAAACCTGAGCTATCATCATGGTAAGTAATGCATAAGACGCAATGTTAAAAGGCACTCCAAGAAAAATATCTGCACTGCGCTGGTATAGTTGACAGGACAATCTGCCCTGAGCAACATAGAACTGAAACAATACATGACAGGGAGGTAAGGCCATTTTATCAATCTCTGCAACATTCCAAGCGTTAATCATTAAACGTCTTGAATCAGGATTGTTTTTTATGGCTTTAATGAGAGCGCTTATCTGGTCAACAGTTTTATCCTTACCCTGCCATGAACGCCATTGTGCACCATAAACTGGACCTAATTCCCCATTTTCATCAGCCCATTCATCCCAGATACTTACCCCATTTTCTTTAAGATATTTGATATTTGTTTCTCCTTTCAGGAACCAAAGCAGTTCATAAATAATAGATTTAAGATGCAATTTTTTTGTTGTTAATAAAGGAAATCCTTCACTCAGATTAAAACGCATCTGGTAACCAAAAACACTTATAGTTCCTGTACCTGTTCTGTCGCTTTTTTTAAGCCCATGCTCAAGCACATACTTCATCAAATCGTGGTATTGTTTCATAATATGGCTAAAATATGGTGTATATAAACGGAGCTACTGCCGACGACCCTCCTCCAAGCAATAATAGAATTCCTACAATTAAAAGCACTATTATTATAGGAGTAAGCCACCATTTCTTTCTCTCTTTCATAAATAACCAAAGATCCTTCAAAAATTCCATTCTTTAATATTTTTAAGTAAAATTAATATTTTTTTCATTCTAATTGATTTTATAAGGAAATGAAGAATGGTGTAAATCAATCTTCAATTGGCCATTTACTTTTTTGAATCCAAAAGTATATTCTGCTTTAACAACCATATTATCAAAGTCCGTAAAATAATAATTACCCATGACAAGAGCCCTGTTTTCTTCGAGAATATAACCCACATTTTCAAAAGAAATATTTTTCCATGGATGCAAAGCAAAACCCTTATCTTCTGGGTAGTCTGAATTTTCTCCAATAAAATATGACAATGCCGCCTCTTTATTTAACCTGAACTGAGCAACAGAAGCTTTTGTGGGTTTAAATAATACCTCTTTCATATCTTCATAAGCATAAACACTATCTATAAATACTACGGCTTCTTGTTTTAAAACATTAATAGCATCTTTTAAACTGCCTAAATAAACAATACCATCAGCCCATATTTTCAGAGCTGAATTTACATCTGTTTTAGATATCATATTAAAAATTTAAATTTATTTCTCAGCAAATTTAATTAGTTTTACCTAAAATTTTACTTTGAAAAAAATATTTATTTCAGGTATAACAGGTTTTATTGGTTCTGAACTTAGTTCCTTTTTTAATTCTAAAGGATACATTGTACATGAAATTTTAAGAATTGATTTCAAGCTTTCTGACATAGAATTTTTAGAAAAAATTTCTTCAGCAAATATCATTATTAATTTAGCAGGAGCCCCTCTGGATAGGAGGTGGACAGCCAAATACAAAAAAGAAATTTTCAACAGCCGCATCCTTACTACGAGAAAAATAGCTGATGCTATAAATCAAATGCCCGTTAAACCAGAATTATTTATATCCACATCTGCTATAGGTATATATGATGACAACAAAGTTAACAATGAATATTCTGAAGTCAGTCCTGACGATTTTCTGAAGAAACTCTGCATTGCCTGGGAAAAAGAAGCATTAATAGCTAAAGATTATACAACTACAGTTATTTGCCGTTTAGGTGTAGTGCTTGACGCTCATGCAGGGGCATTAAAAAAGCTCTTGCCTCCTTTCAAAGCAGGGTTTGGTGCTATAATCGGCTCAGGACAACAATCCTTTTCGTGGATACATATTAAAGACCTTTGTAATGCTATTCATTTTATTATCGAAAATAAACTTCAGGGTATTTATAATTTAACAACACCAAACCCCATTAATAATAAAATTTTGAGTATGACAATAGGTTCCATCTTAAAAAGAAGAATTTTCCTTAACTTGCCTGAATTTTTCTTTAAGCTCATCTATGGTGAGGGAGCTGTAATTCTTATAAAAGGACAATATGTGATTCCAAAAAAACTGATAGAAAATCATTTTATTTTTAAATATGCTGATATTGAAACATGCTTAAAAAATTTACTCCTTAAAAAATAATTTTTAACAATTTTTTGTTTTAAATAAATTATTTTAGAATACACTATAAATAAAGAGTTTAAGTAATTAATTAATGATAAAAGGCATGTTTTTTTAACAGTATTTTTTTAAATTAATTTTTTTTTAATAAAAATAATTTTTTATTCATAAAAATATTATTAAATTTGAAAATTCTTAAAATATTAGTTATCATAAGAATAGTGTTTTTTATCGATATACTTTAAACAACAGGGCAATTAATTAAAATATTGCTCCTGATGTGTATTTTAAGGCATTGAATAAAATAAAAATTGCTTAAAAAAAGACAATTTTAAAAAAATTATGAAAATAAATATATTCTTTTTAAAACTACTTTTTATACTTTTTCTGTGTCCTTCTTTATTATTTGCACAATTTGTAAACAAAGGAGCTGATATTTTTGTACAGCAACAGGCAAAAATGTATATAAAAGGTGATATATCAAACGACACAGGATATATTCTGAACAATGGCCTTATCGTAATGATAGATGCTTTCATGAATCACGCTATTTTTGAATCAGGCCCAAACAGTTATGTTAAATTAGAAGGTGATACTCAGGAAGTTGGCGGTACGAAACTCATTCCTTTCTGGAATTTATTTATTTCTGGAACAAATCACAAATATTTTACAGGCCCCACTCAAATAAACGACAGCTTATTATTTATTGTCAACAAAATAGTTTTATCAGACAGTAATATTACCCTTACACCCACTGGCGAAATATACAACCCAGGCCCTTCAAAACATATTGTTACTATTGGAGAGGGTTTTTTAGTAAAGAAAATAGTCCCTCTTAATGTGGATTATTTATTCCCTGTAAGCGACACTTTGAATACTTATAAACCCGTTAAAATTAATTATTCAGGAAATATCGATACCCTTGCTGTCAGATGTCAGCTAGGCATTCATCCCACAACAGGAGCAGATTCTACAACTGTTTATTCCACATTTTTCATTGTTGAAAGTAACCCTGGCGGTTCAGAAGCAAAAATTGACCTGGGATGGAATATTCAGGATGAACAACCCGCTTTTAATAATTCATGGGCTATGATGTGGCAGAATATTAACGGGGTATGGCACCCTTTAAGTGGTAATCCTGGAGCTCAGGTAAACACTCCTGAAACCGACTATCATTATTCAGTTGTTGGTATTCCTGGCTTTGTACCCCCTTACGAGAGATTTATGATTAGAAGTATGCCCGTCCCTACCATTGTCAGAAAACCTGTTCCTGCAATTATATGTGAAGGGGAAAAAGCTTATTTTTCAATAGATGCAGTATCCTGGCTTCAGATTTATTATCAATGGCAAATAAACTGTGGCAATGGCTGGGTTGACATCACCGATGATAATATTTACAGCGGTGCTCAATCAAATATACTTATTTTAAACAATACCACACTCGATATGAACGGATGCTCCTACAGGTGCATTGTTTCTAATGATGCTGGCTATGTTCTTTCTGATGCTGTACCTATCACAGTAAATCCAAAACCTGTAGCCGAATTTTATGCCCTCGAAACACAAATCAATGTGATGCATTATGCCGAATTTTACGACCTCTCTACCAATGCTTCTTACTGGGAATGGGAATTTGGTGAAGGCAGCACATCAACAGACCAGAATCCTATCCAATATTATTATGTGGACGGCTTCTACACCATAACACTCATAGTAACAAGTCCTGATGGTTGTAAAGACACTACTGTTAAAGCAGATTATATTGACGTAGTAGGACCTGAAATTTATGTACCCACATTATTCACACCTAACAATGATGGGATGAATGATGTACTCTATGTACGGGGCGAAGAAATTAACGGTTTCGAATTCAAAGTCTTCAACCAATTAGGTATTCTGGTTTTTGAAACAACAAATCAAAAAATGGGATGGAAAGGCAGTGTTGAAGGAGATGACCAACCCGAAGGCAATTATGTATGGACAGTTGTAGGGCAAACACGCAGAGGTAAAAACATTAAAAATCAAGGAGTAGTAACTATAGCAAGATAATGAAAAAAATACCAGTCATATTACTTTTTCTTTTTACTATAAATGCTGTGGCACAAGACCCTCAGGTATCTCCTTTTGCATCCAGTGCATTGTATATCAACCCAGGCGCATGCGGTTTTTTCCAAAACAGGGATTTAAGAGCACATCTCAATTATAAGAACCAATTTGCAAGTATTCTGGCTAAAGGAATTTCTACATCATCCATTGCTGTAGACAAACCAATTCCTTCAAAAAATATTGGTCTGGGTGTTATGATAATGAACAATGCAGCTACAACAGGTGCTATGAAAGATCTTACAGTTATGGCATCCTTTGGTTACAGGGCACAACTCACACGTGCCAGAGGCAGCAAAGGAGCACATTATTTATGCCTCGGTCTACAAACGGGCATAAAGCAAAAGAGCTTTTTACCCGATAAACTTACTACCGATAATCAATATATAGAGAATTACGGTTTTGATGAATTATTATCCAGTGGTGAAAGTTTTACCAATACCACAAAACTATATCCTGATTTTAATTTCGGTGCTTTATGGTACATCGGCAGCCGCCGCAGTTTCTCCAGAGCTGATAAGGTAAGGATATTACCATGGGCTGGCATTTCCATATCACATCTCACACAACCTAACGAATCTTTTTATGGTAATTACAGCAGCAAATTACCAAGGAAATACCTTGCACATCTGGGAGCAGAAGTACAAACATCAACACAATTTGCGATGCAACCTACTTTTATCATATTTCAGCAAGGTACTAATGTGCAAATTAATACAGGACTAACAGCCAACTTTAAAGGAAAGAATGAAGCTACTTTCATCATCGGTTCTTTCTATCGCAGCGATGATGCTGTTGTAGCTCTTACAGGAATAAAATATCTTGATTTTACTTTTCTTTTCAGTTACGATATTAATACCTCTCCTTTAAAAGATTTTACTAATTCTAACAGCGGATTGGAATTTACACTTAAATACGTACTGACAACAGAAGTAAAGAACAGACCATTTTTATAGGATTATTAATTAAACATACAATAAAATACAATAACAGAAAAAATATAAATTTAATACCATGAGAAATAAATCAATCTTCACATTTGCCATTGTAATCATTACAAGCTTTTATTCCTTAACATTAAAAGCCCAGACAAACAATGTAGGTATTGGAACTCTCAACCCCGACCCCACAGCTATTTTGCATCTGGAAGCGACCAAACAAGGTTTCTTGCCTCCCTGTTTGTCAACACTTCAAAGGGATTCTATCAACGGCCCTCACATGGGTCTACTTATCTTTAATACCACCGACAGTGTACTACAGTATTTCAATGGAGAATGCTGGATGTGGGTATTTCAGGAAAATTGTGATGATTGTATTTTTGATATTTATTTGAGTGATACTGCTGGTCATATCAATCGTACTACCACAGACTCACTAATAGTTACTGTAACAGTTCAGCAGATATCAGGCACAGGGCAAGCCATTGGTCTATTTATTCTGTCGAATGTGCCACAGGGGGTTACTACATACCTCACCAATCCTATTATCAATTATAGTGGAAGCTCCGATTTGATAATTCATTCCACTGTTTTTGCCCAGCCAGGTGTTTATCCTATAGCCATTCAGGGTATTTGTGGCTCAATCATCAAATACAAGTTGTTCCAGTTGACTATAGACCCGTGTTATGAGGTAAATATTACATCCCCAACCGTCAATTATAATTTACAGCAGGCAAATAACCTGCCTGGTCCTGGTAATCCAATTTGCGTGGTTATGACTGTGTATCCAGGTGTTGAAATGACAAGCGATACCACATCAAAACCAGTTATTACTTTTGGTAACTTGGATTTACAATCGCATGTAGGTATTATCAATCATGGAGCTATGCTTGCCAGAGGTGGCAACGGAGCTGTAGGTGGTTCATTCAGCACTTTTGGAAATCCTGGCTATGATGGAGGCACTGTTGTGAACATGACCACCAGAATGTCGCTCATGACAAATACATTCGGTTATCACTGGGCAGGTGGCGGTGGTGGTGGCTCTGTAGGTATTGGTTATCCCATCTCTATTCCAATTATAGGTACTTTTAATATTGCTGTGGGTTGTGGCGGCGGTGGTGCTGCTGCATTAGGTAAAGGAGGCACAAGTATTCTCGGTGGTATCCAAATCAACATTTTTGATGCAGGACACGATGCCACAGGAGGCGTTCAAGGTGTTGGCGGTGCTGGTGGTGTCTTAAACTATACCATTAATGTCCCAATAGGTCCTGTAACAGCTCAGATAACTCCTGGCGGAAACGGCGGAGATGGCGGTAACTATGGATTAGCAGGAACAATGGGCGCTCTATGGGTACACTTCTTAGTTCAGGTTACCCTTCCCTGGCCTATAGGCACTATTACTGTACTTAATTATACTTATAACCCAGGTATTAACTTCCCCCCAGGCGGACAACCAGGTCATATGATTAAAAGAAACGGATTCCCTCTCATCGGTTGGCCTTTAATGATGCCCGACCAGTTCTACCAATCTACTTACTATAAAGGTTACGTTAATTAATAATACAATAAATACTTTAATAATATGAAAAAGAACATTTTTTTAATTTTGTGTTTAATAACATCTGCTTTTATTACTGCACAAAGTGTTAATAATGCTACAATTAAAACCAATGTTAAAAGTGATAATTTTGATGGACAGATAACCTGGTTTGTAAAAGGCGATAAAATAGCTTTTGATATGCAATTTACTCATGAAGGAAAAACCTTTAGTTCACGCTTTATACCAGACAAATCAAAAGGTGTTTTCCATATACTTACAACAAGTTCTGACAGTAAAATATACAGCACTGCTGACGCTAAATCTATTGAAACAACACCCGGTTTCGACCCTGTTATCCTTTCTGTTGAACAAGCAGGCAATGAAGTCATCTCAGGTATTAACTGCAAGAAAATTATCGTTAAAACAGCCGGCACTACCACTGAATGTTTTATTGACCCTAGCATCAATGCACAATATACCAGCTTCGAAACTTTCTTTCGTTCCGACTATGCCTTATTAGCCATGAAAGAATTAAAAATTAACGGATTCCCTATTGCACTCATCACAAAAAACCTTGAAGGCAAAATAATTACCGAAGTGCAGACTACCAGCATTCAAACAAATTCTGTTAACGATAATATTTTTACTATTGGAAAAGAATATAAAACGGTTGAAGAACTCAATAAAGCAGCAGAACCAAAATAAAATTAATGTTTATTCTACTAAAGCTGGTTTAATTTTAAATTAAATCAGCTTTTTTTTGCTCTTATATGCTAAAATAGTATAATTTTTATACTTTTGCATAAATTATAAAACTTTTATTATGAAAAAGAACATATTCAATTTATTCTTTTATGCTTTGGTTTTAATTTTTATTGCAGCAGCATGTATCCCTGCAAGGCAATATGAGGAAATGAAATCAAAAAGATTAGAGTGTGAAGAAGAAGTAAAACAACTTAAATCCGAAAATAAAGAACTTACTGAATTTAAAAACGAAGTAACCGAAAGAATTGACTTGCTTCACCGTCAGATAGAGGGCTTGAAGAGTGATACCTCTATATTAGGAGTTACATCACGAAGGTTAAGAGACAACTACGACCAACTCAACAAAACATATAATCTACTGCTCGAAAAAAACAGGGAACTTCTTGAAGGAAGTTCTACTGAAACCAGAAAAGTATTGGCTGAATTACAAAAAACCCAGGAAACCCTTCAGAAAAAAGAAGATGAACTTAAAAAAGCTGAAGCAGAGATGAACGAAAAGAAGAAAAGTCTTGACGAATTAAGTACACAGCTCAATGCAGCCATGGCAGACATGCAAGCCAAGGAATTGAAATTGAAAGAGCTGCAAAGTATTTTAAACCAGCAGGAAGAAACTGTGAAAGCACTTCGTGAATCTGTTTCCAAGGCATTACTTGGATTTGAAAACCAAGGGCTTACTATTAATATTAAAAACGGCAAAGTCTATGTTTCTCTCGAAGAAAGTCTTCTTTTTGCCTCAGGAAAATTTGATGTGGATGCTAAAGGTGTTCAGGCCCTCAAGCAATTAGCTAAAGTCCTTGAAAACGACCCCGAAATAAATGTACTTATCGAAGGCCATACCGACAATGTACCTTTAAAAGGTGCAGGACAAATTAAAGACAACTGGGATTTAAGTGTGATGAGGGCTACAGCTATAGTAAAAATACTACTCGAAAACGGCAAAATTGCACCCGAAAGACTCTCAGCATCAGGTCGCAGCGAATATGTGCCATTAGAAACAGGCGATACCAAAGAAGCACGTGCTAAAAACCGCCGCACCGAAATCATACTTACTCCTAAATTAGATAAACTGTTTCAGATTATTGAATCTAATTAAAAAGAAATCTTTTGCGGCTTCCCTGAAATAAAAAAGCCCCTGCGGGGCAGAGGTGTTTGTTTGTGAGATGTAGTGGATTACCTGCGGTGATCCAAGTGGGGGGGGTACCTAAACAAACACCTCTGTTTTTTTTAAACTTTTTTATTTCAGTACAGCCACTTAAAAGACTTCTTTTGCGGCTTCCCTGAAATAAAAAAGCCCCTGCGGGGCAGAGGTGTTTGTTT
>CAZVOS010000009.1:0-14294 GCA_964628845.1 uncultured Bacteroidales bacterium
CAATTTCAGTTCTTGCGTACATGGGTATTTCTTGTTCTTTATAAGTAAAGCCCTCAATATTGGCATAAAGGGCAAAGAAGGCATAGGTATTATACAGTGTTCCAAAAAATTTGCGTTGTACCTCCACAATGCTGTCGGAGTATTCATTGGTGATGTCGCTCATATTGTTTTTTTCAACAGTCCAGTCGAATTTGAGGTTATCCCAGGGCTGTGCGTTGGTTATCATATACCAGCGTACCGCATCGGGTCCGTATTTTTCGATGGCCAGGAAAGGGTCAACGGCATTACCAAGCCGTTTCGACATTTTATTGCCATTCTTATCAAGTACAAGACCATTGGATACAACTGTTTTGAAAGCCACCGAATCGAACAACATAACACCTAAAGCATGCAGTGTAAAGAACCAGCCCCTTGTTTGGTCAACACCTTCGGCAATAAAATCGGCTGGGAACGCCTTATTTTTGTCAATAAAATCTTTCTTTTCGAAAGGGTAATGCCATTGGGCATAAGGCATGGCGCCACTATCGAACCACACATCAATGAGGTCGGGTTCGCGGTGCATAGGCATACCGTTTTCTGTAACCAGCATTATATCATCAACATAAGGACGGTGAAGGTCTTTAAGCAGAAAATCAACTACTTTAATGCTTAATTTTTTAAGTCCTGTTTCTTCGTTTCTGTCAATAACACAAGCAATTCTTGCATCAAAATCGGCTGCTTCTTCCTGAGTAAAAACGCTTTTGTATTTTTTAATGGTATCCCTCAGATAGCCGAAGCTGTAAATATTTGCTTCAACAGCTTTGTAGGACTCGTTTCGGAGTTCATCCACACTGCCTATACATTTAAAATGTTCTCTTTTTTCGTCCACCCAAACAGGTAGTGGTGTGCCCCAGAACCGACTGCGAGAGAGGTTCCAGTCGACAAGATTTTCGAGCCAGTTGCCAAAGCGACCGGTCCCTGTTGACTCTGGTTTCCAGTTGATAGTTTTGTTGAGTTCAATCATTCTGTCCTTAAGTGCCGTAGTTTTTATAAACCACGAATCGAGCGGATAATACAAAATGGGTTTGTCGGTACGCCAGCAATGGGGGTAGGAGTGTTCATATTTTTCGACTTTAAAGGCCTTGTTTTCAGTTTTTAGTTTGATGACAATATCCACATCTACAGCATTGTCTTTTTCGGGCTTGAAATTTGGGTCGTATTCCACTTTAACAAAGCGCCCTGCAAATTCGCCCATCTCTTCAACAAATTGTCCCTTTTTATCCACCATGGTTAGAGCTCCCAGATTGTATTGTTTGCCCACACGGAAGTCGTCGGCACCGAAACTAGGTGCAATATGCACAATACCTGTGCCTTCGTCGGTACTTACAAAATCGCCAATAACAACTCTGAATGGATGACCTTCGGCGGGTTGTGCATACGGGAGCAGTTGTTCGTAACTTATGTTTTCGAAATCTTTACCTTTAAAGCTTGTAAGAATTTTATAGGGGATTATTTTGTCGCCTTCTTTATAGCTTTCTATAAGCCACTCGGCATTTTTTTCAGGGAAATATTTACTAAAAAGTTCTTTTGCTAAAATAACTGTAACAGCTTTGTAGGTATAGGGATTGAATGTACGCACGAGCAGGTATTCAATATTATCGCCAACGGCCAGCCCTGTGTTCGAAGGCAGTGTCCAGGGTGTTGTTGTCCATGCAAGGAAAAAGATATCTGTATCTGTATTATTAAAAAGAAATTCTGATTTTTCATTTCGTTTCACTTTAAACTGAGCCACAGCAGATGTATCTTTAACCATCTTATAACAACCCGGCTGGTTAAGTTCGTGAGTGCTTAAGCCGGTTCCTGCAGCAGGAGAATAGGGCTGTATAGAATAACCTTTGTAAAGCAATCCTTTTTCAAACAGTTTTTTCAATAAAAACCAAAGGGTTTCGATATAATAATTTTCAAAAGTAATATAAGGGTCGTGGAGGTCGACCCAGTAGCCCATCATGCGTGTGATTTCGTCCCATTCGCTTTTATATTTCATGACTTCTTTGCGGCACGCGTCATTATATGCTGCAATAGAGATTTTTTTTCCTATATCTTCTTTGGTGATGCCGAGGTTTTTTTCCACACCCATTTCTACAGGCAAGCCATGCGTATCCCAGCCGCCTTTGCGTTCAACCAGAAATCCTTTTTGTGTTTTATACCTGCAAAAAATATCTTTAATAGTACGTGCCATCACATGATGAATGCCAGGTTTGCCATTGGCTGAGGGGGGGCCTTCGTAGAATACATATGGGGTTTGACCTTTGCGGATATTCATACTTTTTTCAAAAGTCAATTGTTCTTCCCAGTATTTTCGTATGTCTTTACCTATAACTGAAAGATTTAACTGCTTGTATTCGTTGTATTTACGTTGCATTGTAAGAAATAAAATTGAAGTTTTTTAAAATGCAAAATTAAGAAATCTTTTTACAAACCAATTTTAAAATAGAACAAAGTCTTTTTAGGTATTTATTTTTCATTTTTATTATTTTTTAATATTAATTTTTTATTAATTTTGTTGCTTAATTGAAATTATGTTAAACTAAAAAATTTTAAATGATGAAGAAAATTTTACTTCTTATGGTGCTTTCAATAGGAGTTTTATCTATGCAGGCACAAAATGTTCAATTGAAATCTGAACCACAAATCTCGAAGTATTTAAAGGTTCAAAAAATCAATCTTGACCAGGAACCCACAAGTATTTACCCTCACAAGCCCTACAATGATTATACTAATGTAAATGGCAGCAAAGCGGTAAATAAAGTAGCTATTGGTTCTTCTGCCAATCCTTACAGTATTCTTTTGCAAGAGCAGAATTGCTTAACAGCCAACAGTGCCTTGGGTGCTATTATGTTTACGCATCGTAAAGATGTACCTATTGAAGCTGGCGAAAACAGTGGTTTTATTCAAACAACCTATTCTACTGATGGGGGTTTAAACTGGGATAGAATGATTGTATATAACGACGGCACGAAATTAGGACGTTATCCTTCAGGTGTTATTTACAATCCAAGTGGTAATACCAGTTTAGATGCTGCTTATGCTGTTGCAGCAGGTCCTTTCACAGGTGGCTCTGGCTGGTTGGGTTCTTTCAGGGCAAGCAAACGCTTCGATGGACAAAATGGCAACATCAGCATAAAAGATGAAGATGAAGCTGTTGTGGGTTATACAAACCTTCCAAGAAGCTGGATGGATATTGACAATACAGGCAGAATACGCCTCATGGGTGAAAAAAATACAGACGATGGACAATATTATACAAGTTATACAACAACTATATATACTGGTGTATTCAATACTGTTAACAATGCATGGGACTGGACAGAATTTGATAAAGTTCCTGATTTTACACAAGGTACAGGCGTAGGTCCTGATGGTATCAGAACACCCGCTATGGCATGGAGTGCCGACGGACAAATTGGCTACCTCGTTTACAGTGGTAGAAATGTAAATGCTGTTGACCCACTTGCTTATCATCCTATGATTTATAAAACTGTTGATGGTGGTACCACATGGGCGTTACAACCAGCAGTTGATTGGAACGGTAATGCTGTTATTGCTGATTATTTGTCGCAAGTAGACCCAGGTGGTTTAAACAGGGCTTTCTTTGGTTTAATGAGCGATGCAACAGTAGATGCTAACAACAAACTCCATTTTTGTTGCTATATTAATGCAGCTTCTTCTTCACACCCAGATTCATTGGGTTATTCTTGGCAGTTTGCAAACATACAAGGTTATATGTTCCACATGTGGGAGGGCTCTGGTGGCTGGAATGCAGATATTATAGATGTGCAGTATGGCAAAGACCCAGAAGATACTGATTCTCCTATTGCTGTTGCATGGGATAACAGATTGCAAATGTCTAAAACACCCGACTGGCAAAAAGTAATCTTTGGTTGGTTAGATACCGATACTACTTTCTCAGATATGAATCTATATCCAGATGTTAAAATACAAGTGTTTGATGTTGCCGCAGGAACAAGAACAACCCCAGTTAACCTTACTGCAGGTACAGCTTACGATGCTGACAATTATTTCATGTACCTGTCCAATTTGTCATTCGAAAACACATCAACAGGCGATATTACTGTTCATGTAACTACTTCAGAATTTGGTACTGTTGATACTGATCCTGTTTATCATTACTATTTAACAGGTGCAGTTGTTACTGCCGGCATTAATGAAACTGCCAGTGGTTCTATTTCGTCAGTTTCACAAAACTATCCTAACCCTTTCAATGGCTCTACTCAAATAGATATTACATTGAACAAAACTTCAATGGTTAACATTGACATTATCAATATGTTAGGACAGGTGGTTGGCTCTACTTCAAAACAACTTACTGCTGGTTCACATACAGTTACTTTAAATGCAGACAATCTGAAAACAGGCATTTACTTCTATACTGTTAGAACAGATAACAGCTCTGTAACAAATAAAATGATTGTAAGATAATTTGTTTTTAAGATTTTATAAAAAGCCGGACAGTTTTTGTTCGGTTTTTTTTATTTAATGGTAATTTCTTTTTTTGAGGTGTTATAACTTTTGAGACATTTTAATTGATATTGGTAAAGTAAATTCAAAAAAAATATCCTCAAAAAATAACATCTCATTTTAAAGGAATATTTTCCGTACCTTTGCAAAAAATTTTTTTAAAACAAATAATTAATAATAAAAAAATGAAACAAATGAAACAGATTTTTATGCTTTTTGCTTTATCAGCAGTAATTTTTATGGGCATGCCACAAAGCAAGGCCCAGGTAAACATTTCTAACGGACAAACAGTTACAGAGGTCTTTGATGGTATGGGTGTTGATGCCGTTGCTACAATGCCAAGTGGCTGGAAGGTTGACAAACAATCGGATGTACGACTTCTTGGTACATATGCTGCCGCACTCTCATTAACGGAAAGAAGAGGAGGAAATAATATGTCAACCACAGCATCAAATGGTATTTACAATTTTGGTGCAGGCGACCCTGCTGTAGCTAGCGATAGGGCTGTGGGCTTTCTATCGTCAAGTACTGCAACCAAAAGTGGTAATTTATATCTGCAATTAGAAAATAATGGTACAGCTAATATCAATTATTTTACTGTCAGTTTTGACGTTGAAAAATACCGCAATGGTTCAAGAGCAGAAGGTTTCCAAATTCAAATGCACTATTCTCTTGATGGTACTACATGGACAGATGCAGGTGCTAATTTTAATGTAAGCTTGGCTTATGGAGATACTGCTAATAACGGCTTTCCACAAGCACCTGATTCTACATATCATGTTACAGCTCAGGTATTGAATGTTATTTTAGCTCCAGGTAGTAGTTTATATCTTGTATGGAACTATTCTGTAATTACAGGTACTTATACTTCAAACGCTAAAGCATTAGGAATAGATAATGTTTCAATAATTGCAGCAGCAGCTTCAACGGCTGATGATGCTACATTATCAGGTTTGACCTCAAGTCTTGGTATTTTAAATCCGGTATTTAATCCAATGACTTTAACTTACACAGTTTTACTTCCTTATGGCACATCAACTACTCCTACAGTTACAGCCACACCCAGCAATGCATTGGCTGGTGTAACTGTAACTCCTGCAATAAATGTAACATCTGCTACAGCAGCCGACAGAACTACTACTATTGTGGTGGTTTCGGAAGATTTATCACAAACCAAAACATACACTGTTGAATTTAACGTGGCCACTACACAAAGCAACGATGCCACATTAAGCTCACTCACTTGCAGTGTAACACCTTTAGTGCCTGCTTTCAGTCCCAGTGTTCTATATTATACAGTTGAGTTACCTTTTGGTACAACAACTACACCTACAGTTAATGCAGTGGCTAATTGTCCTTTTGCTAATGTAACGATACTTCCTGCTACAGATGTTACCTCTACCGATTCTACAGAAAGAACAACCACTGTACATATAGTTGCTGAAAACGGAACAGATTTTAACCAATATCTTGTACAGTTTAATCCATCTTCTGTTACTGTTGTTGATGTGGCCAATATAGCTGCATTACGTGCAGGACTAACCGATGGAACAGTTTATCGCTTAACAGGTGAAGCTGTTTTGTCCTATAAACAAACCTATAGGAACCAGAAATTTGTTCAAGATGCTACTGCAGCTATTATGATTGATGATTTCAATAATGTACTTAATTCACCTTACAATATAGGTGATGGTATTACTAATTTAATAGGAACACTAACTGTTTACAATCAGATGTTACAGTTTACGCCTACAGTAAACCCAGGTGCAGCCACTTCTACAGGAAACGTTGTTGTAGCTCACCTAAAAACAGTTAGCCAGATAGTAGCTGATGACCAGGCAAAATTGATAAAAATACTTATGGCCAACTTTGCCAATCCTACAGGTAATTTCGCAACCAATCAAAACTATAACCTTACCGATGCCACAGGTACCGTTGTTTTCAGAACCAATTTTCATGAAGCTGATTATATAGGAACTCCTGTTCCTTCTTACGCCGTTGATGTAACAGGTATTTATATTCAATACATCAATACCAAACAAGTAACTTCACGTTTTGCCACTGATATTGAACAGTCAACTTCAACAGATATGAACGCCCATAATGGTTTTATTTTTGAGGCCTATCCCAATCCAGCAAGTGGTAACATTAACTTTGCTTTTAATCTCGAACAGACAGAAAACATTGTTTTCGTAATAAGAGATGTCAATGGAAAAGAGATATATCGTTTTTCTGAAAATATGAATGCTGGTTCGCATATCATAACATGGAACCATTCAAATAATATTGAAAGCGGATGTTATTTTTATACTGTTCTTATCAACAATAAAGTAAGGAACGGTAAACTAATTGTAACTCAATAATAATATTTAATTTAATAAGGAAGAAAAGTAAGGGACTTTATTAGTTTCTTACTTTTTTTCTTCTATATCTGCCTGAAAGCGGAAACCCAATCGTTTACCTGTTTTAATTTTCAAATAGTTGTTATTGTCCACAATTTCTTGTACATTGGTTTCTTTTACAAGGTCGTAGGGGGGGGTGAGCAAATCGAAGTTTATACAATAAAGCAAGGTACATTGTAAAATATCTTTTAACTTGTTATGGGTTAACTCTCCTTCACTGAAGAAATTATAAAAATATCCCACCTCTCTTTTTCCTTCTACAAAGAAATGACCCTCTTTATTGATAAACAAACGGGCAATAAGATAACCAGAATCGTTAAGCCGGTTGTATTTTATGGAATCGTTCAGAAAATTATAAAAATGAATAATGCCACAATAAGAGCGGTCTTTATCGTCTTTAATATAAGATGTATTCATCACATCATGACTGCGTGGGAATTCAAAAACATTGGTATGCATGCTCATGAAAAGAAGGTCGCCTGCCATCCTTAGCTCTGCCTCAAATTCACCCTTATCTCTATATTCTACTTTAATATTTTTGTTATGTTTATTTACAGCCGTTTTTGTTTCGATGGCTATTCCCTCGGCAATAAGTTTTAATTCTTTAAACATTTCCCAAGTTTTATTATAAACTTTTTCTTTGAGTGTGGCTTTATATGCCAGTGTTTCTATGATATCATTGTCTTTGTTTTTCATCGGTGTTTGATTTTATTAAAACAAATCTACAAAAAAAAATATATCTTTTAATAATTTGTTGTAATTAAATGGAAGCGTATTATCTTTGTTATTATGTAACTCAAAAAAAAAAGTCATGAAAATTACCTATTCCTTATTTTTTTTCCTTTTTAATAATCTGATTTTTTCTCAGGTAAAATATGATGATTTTTTCGAAGAAAAAACACTTCGTATTGATTATTTTCATTCGGGAAATCATGTCAATGAATATGTTGTGGTGGATAAAATAATTACCGAAGGCGAGTGGTCGGGATTAAAAACAAGTCTTACTGATATTTTTGATTATGGGCATCACCGCATTCTTGTGTATGATTCTGCCAGTAATAAGCTTATATTTTCAAGGGGTTTTTCTTCTTTGTTTTTTGAATACCGTAATTCGCCCCAAGCCAAAGACCATTGTGGTAATTTTTCTGAAACTTTTATCATGCCTAAACCCAAGCAAAGCATTTATGTTGAATTTTCGACACGCGATAAAAAAAACGAATGGCAAACTGTAAAGACATTTTATGTTAATATGCAAAAAGACATAAGCCCTTATGAAAATCCTTTAAAGTTTGATGTTGAAAAAATAAAATATAATGGAGTTCCTTCAGAGAAATTAGATATTGTTTTTATAGCAGAGGGCTATACCAAAGATGAAATGGATAAGTTTATCAAGGATTGTAATCGCTTGGCAGTTGCGTTATTATCAATAGAACCTTACAAAAAGCTAAGTAAAAAAATAAATATATGGGCAATAAAATCTGTGTCGGAAGAATCGGATGTAAGTGTTCCTACGGAAAATATTTATAATACTACTGTTTTAAGTTCCAGTTACAATACCTTAGAGCTTGAAAGGTATTTGATGGTTACTGAACATCATGTAATGCGTGATGTGGCATCAAATGCACCCTATGACCATCTATATGTCGTTGCGAACAGCAAAACTTATGGGGGTGGGGGTATTTATAATTTTCTGAGTATTGGCACTTCCGATAATATTATGGCTTTTTTTCTGTTGTGGCACGAATTCGGGCATGCTATAGCTGGTTTAGCAGATGAATATGTATCGGACGATGCGGCCTTCCAAAGTCTTTATAACAGCGATATTGAACCCTGGGAACCGAATATTACTACTTTATTTAATTTTGAGGACAAATGGCAAATGCATGTTAAGAAAAATGTAGCCGTACCTACACCTTTTGATAGTGTTAAAGATGATGTTGTGGGCGCTTTTGAAGGAGCAGGATATACCGAAAAGGGAGTTTATCGCCCTATGAAAGATTGTATCATGCGTTCTGCCAACCAGAAAAAATACTGTACCATTTGCGAGTATGCTATAGAAAAAGCCATTTTGTTTTATGCCAAATAATTGAGTAATAATACTATTATATTGACTGCTAATAACACCATCATTCACAGTTTATGGATAGGAAAAACACTATCACGTGTTGAACTCTTGTGCATTGAATCATTTCTTGCTCACAAGCATAGCTTTCATTTGTGGGTTTATGAAACTCCTGAAACACCATTGCCAGAAGGTACTATACTGGAAGATGCTAATAAAATTATACCAGATAAAAATGTTTTTTCGTACAGAAAAACAAATCAATTTGGTCATGGCAAAGGCAGTTATGCTGGTTTTTCTGATATTTTCAGATACAAATTGCTGTATGAACATGGGGGCTGGTGGGTGGACATGGACGTGATATGTCTTAAACCCTTCGATTTTAAAGATGATTATGTATTCAGAGAACACCATGATTTCCCTGTAGTAGGCAATATGATGAAATGCCCAAAAGAAAGTGAACTGATGAAGCGCTGTTTTGAACAAGCAGTTATAGAGGTTGACCAAAACAATGTAAACTGGAACAAACCCGTTCAGATTTTAAACGATAACATACAAGCACTCAATCTCACCTCTTATATACGAGCCATTTCAAATCATGATAAATGGTTTTATATAAGAAAATTCCTGTATAAGAATATGAAAATTCCTACTCATTGGTATGCCTTACATCTGATTAATGAAGAATGGAGACGCAATATAATGGATAAAAATGTTTTTTTTAAGAATTCAAGTATTGGGAATCTTTATGAAAAATATATGGGTTACGACAAAGAAGTTATTGTTACACCTTCTTCTTTTAATAAATTTAAACTGAGCTTAGCAGGGGCGTTTATTATTCAATTCTGGACACGTATCACAGCTTATTTTTCAGGATAATCATTTCTTTGAAGCATCCTTCATATCTTTGGGCTATATTACTCCATGCCCACTGATTTTTGAAGCTTTCTATAATTTTATTATCAATGACATACTGATTTTGAAATTTATCCAGGTAATATTTTTCAAGTGTATCTGCAAGTATGTTATGAGAACAGATAGGTATTATTTCGCCATTAAGATGGGGTGAAATAAGCTCTTTGTTGTTGCCAACATCGGTACACATGATATAAGCTCCTGAGGCCACAGCTTCCATAATGGCAATGGACATGGCTTCGTGTATAGAAGTTTGTACAAAAACATGCGACATCTTATAAACCGAAGCCAGTTCTTCACGGTTTAGCCATCCTGTATATTCAATACGGGCATCTAATTCATTGCGTTTTGAGAATTCTTGCATCCTTTCTTTTAATACCCCATCGCCACAAATTTTTACATAGAAAGGTATGTTTTTATTTTTCAATAAAACCAGTGCCTTTAAAAATGTAAAAGGGTCTTTTTGCTTTACAAGACGGCATGCAAAAATGATTTGAAAACTTTTCTGGCTTTTGTGTTCAGTTGGAGAAAAAAGATGTGTATCGCAACCATTGGGAATAATGACATTTTTATATGCTTTATCATATCCAATAAACTTGTCAATATTGGCTTTCATATCAGTTGTTTGAATAAAATTAACTTCTGATTTTAAGCAAATATGCTTAATATAAGGATATAACAACAAATGGTACCAGAACATTTCTTTAGGGCAATACCAGGGAATATCGTGGCCATGGGAGATGACAGTGAAAGGGATGCCATATTTATTTTTTAGGAATAAGCCCACAACACCTCCAGGAATAGCAAAATTGGCAAAGCACAAATTGAAAGTATGGTTTTTTAGATAATATTTAAGAAACTGTTTTGACATATTTATCCACGATATCATTTCTACAATACCTGAACGGTAAATATGACGGCGCTTAGCTTTTAAGCGAATAATCTGAAGATTTTCAGTAGTGGAAAGCTCATCGAGACCTTTGTACCATGTGGTTAATACGGTTATTTCGTGTCCGTTTTTAGCAAACTCCTCAGCCAGATGCTTTGTGATGCTTCCTGCACCACCACCAAGCGGAGGGTATTCGTAATTCAGGATGAGGATTTTCATTTATAAATATAATTAAGTTGATAAGGGTTTATAAAATCATGCCGGCACCCACGGTTTCGTTGGTTATTTCATCAATAAAAATAAGACTGCCGGTGTTTTTGTTCAGTTTATATTTATCGTAAAAGAGGGACTCAGATGTATGTATATGTATGCGGGCAAAATCGTTCATGCTTATTGTTTTATCTTTTTCATTTCTGTGAAGGGTGTTGATGTTCATTTTATATCGTATTTCTTTAATCAGACATTTTGCTTCTTTAGTGGTGTGTCTGATTGTGTAACTTGCTTTTTCTGTCAGCGGCTTTTGGTTGAACCAGCATACCATAAGTTCAATATTCTGAGACATCTGAGGGAAGTTAAATTCTCTTACGAACATATCCCCTCTGCTTACATCCACATCGTCTTCCAATGTGAAAACAACTGACATAGGAGGAAAAGCTTCTTTGATAATTTTACCGGCAAGTTCAACAGATTTTATTGTAGTTTTTATTTTTGAAGGCAACAACATGATGGCATCTCCTTTTTTAAAAATGCCGCTTTCAATTCTGCCAGCATATCCTCTGTAGAGGGGTGTTTTTTTATCATTTTTATGTATAACATATTGTACAGGGAAGCGGCAGTCAATCAGATTAAGGTCGCTTTTGATATGAATATTTTCAAGAAGGTAAAGGAGGGGAGGCCCTTGATACCATTTCATCAGGCGTGATTTTTTTACAACATTATCTCCATACAGGGCGCTGATAGGAATAAATTGGATGTCAAAAATTTCAAGTTTAGATGAAAATAGTGCAAAATCGGTTTTGATTTTTTCGAAAACATCTTCATTATAATCCACAAGGTCCATCTTATTAACGCAAACCACAAGATGTGGTATCTTAAGCAAGGATGCAATAAAGGCATGCCTGCGTGTTTGTTCGCATAGGGCTTTACTGGCATCAATAAGTATAAGGGCAAGGTTGGCTGATGACGCTCCTGTGACCATATTTCTGGTGTATTGTATGTGGCCTGGCGTATCGGCAATAATAAATTTTCGCTTTTGGGTGGCAAAATACCTGTATGCCACATCAATAGTAATGTTTTGCTCTCTTTCAGCTTTCAATCCATCGGTGAGTAGTGCCAGATTGATATTTTTTTCACCTCTTTTGTGGCTGGTTCTTTTTATGCTTTCGTACTGGTCGGATGCAATGAGTTTACTGTCGTAAAGCAAGCGGCCAATAAGCGTACTTTTACCATCGTCAACACTGCCAGCAGTAGTAAAACGCAGCAGTTCGGAAGAATTTAGATGTATCTCTTTTTGTTTTGTCATGTTTCAGCGTTTTTAGAAGTACCCTTCTTTTTTTCTGTCTTCCATTGCTGTGTCGGAGCGTTTATCGTCGAAACGGCTTGCCCTTTCGGTTGTGTTCATTTTAAGTAGTTCATCAATAACTTCCTGCACATTTTTAGCTTCCGAAACGGTGGCACCAGTACAAGTCATATCGCCAATGGTTCTGAACCTGATATTCATAGTCTTAATTTCTTCGTTTGGCTTTAATGTAATATGATCAGATTTTGCCAATATTACGCCATCGCGTAAAAAACATTCCCTCTGATGAGAAAAATACAATGGGGGTAATTCAATATTTTTTTTGAGAATATAAAACCATATATCAAGCTCTGTAAAGTTGCTCAGAGGGAATATCCTAAAATGTTCCCCATAATTTTTTTTATGATTAAAAAGCTGCCAAAGTTCAGGTCTTTGGTTTTTAGGGTTCCATTGAGCAAACGCATCGCGATGAGAAAAAATTCTTTCTTTAGCCCTTGCTTTTTCTTCATCCCTGCGTGCTCCTCCAAGGGCTGCATCAAATTTATACTGGTCAATAACATCGAGCAGGGTAACCGATTGTAAATAATTGCGGCTGGCATAAATGCCTTTTTCTTCCTTAACCCTGCCACTATCTATTGAATCCTGCACGTAAGCCACAAGAAGATTGAGTTTGTGCTTTTTTATCAAAGCATCTCTGAAGATTAAAGTTTCGGGGAAATTATGTCCTGTGTCAATATGTAAAACCACAAAGGGTATTTTGGCAGGATAAAAAGCTTTCATAGCCAAATGGAGCATCACCAAAGAATCTTTACCTCCTGAAAACAAGAGGGCAGGATTTTCAAAAAGAGCAGCCACCTCTCTTATAATATAAATGGCTTCTGATTCCAGTTCATCAAGATGTGAAAAAAGACAGGGCTTCACTTTTTAATTATTTTTATTATATATTCATAAATCATATTAACCACATCATCAACTGTATTTATGGAAGTGTCAATAGTCAGATGGGGCTTATTCGGAGCTTCGTAGGGACTGTTGACACCGGTAAAATCTTTTAATTCTCCTTTTTTTGCTTTTTTGTAAAGTCCTTTTTTATCGCGTTTTTCGCAAATATTTATAGGACAATGAATATAAATTTCGATGAAATCTTTTTTTCCAATAATACTTCTTGCTTTGTTGCGGATTTTTTTTGTAGGGCTTACAAAACAATTGATGACAATAATACCGCAGGAGAGAAATTGTGTATTTAAAAGTGCAATACGTTCAATATTTAAGAGCCGGTCTTTTTGCGAAAAACCGAGGTCTTTATTGAGTTCAGCCCTTACTATATCACCATCGAATATTTTTGTAATAAAGCCCTCGTTATGAAGTTTATTTTCTAAATGAAGTGCTGTGGTGGTTTTTCCTGAAGCAGGCAAACCTGTGAGCCATAATGCCAATGCTTTTTGACCAAGAAGCTTTTCTTTTTCAGCCCGTTTTAAAAATAAATGTTCGGGAACCAATACTTTATTTTTTTCTTTCATAACAATAACAAAATTAAACGAAAAATTTAAATTAGTAAGCCAGTTACTGAAAACAAACGAAAAAATTTATTTTTTTAATGAGTTTTATTTTATGTTTGTAAAAAAATTTTATGTCATGCATTATTTGGCAAGTTTTATTTTCTTTGTTAAGGGGTGGAAACTCCAGGGCTCAATACCCGAAGGTATTAAAAAGTGCATCATCATTCAGGCGCCTCATACCAGTATGCTAGATTTTTTTGTGGGCTGGCTGGCATCAAAAATATTGAAAGTTAAATTTTGTTTTATGATTAAAAAAGAAGCTTTTATTTTCCCATTATCAGCCATTATAAAACGCATGGGAGGCATACCAGTGGATAGAAGTAGAAGCCAGAGAACGGTTAAGCAAATTGTAAGCGTGTTTAATCAATCTAAAGAACTTTATTTAATTATCACACCCGAGGGTACCCGTAAATATACAGAGAAATGGAAA